>JADJYJ010000028.1 GCA_016719785.1 Candidatus Amarolinea dominans | reverse complement strand
TGGTACCAGGCCTTTCGCTCAGAATCCGATCGCACTGTCGCGCAGCGTGCCTACGGACACCCGTTTTCTCGCCTCCTCCAACGGCGATGAATAGCATCCAGCTACCAGTGTGACCAACAAGATCACGACACTCACTGCTCCTGTCCGTCGGGCAACACTGATATGTTGCATAACAAGCCTCCCGGCAGCGTCCATCAGAACCAACGATCCAGCATAAAGAGGTTCCATGCGTGTGATGTCCGTCAACCCAGGACACGGAATCGGAACACCGAGCGCAGCCCCGTGATTTCCGATGCTGACATCTGACCAGCTATTGCGCCAATCGCCAAGAAATTGCGATTTCTGCTCCCCGTGTGAGCAAACCGCCGCCCGGACCGTACTCCGCCCCCATGGGCCAGCGCCTGCTCATGATGCACATTCGCATCGTCATCTGAGGTGCCCATGAACGAGAGGCAGGCAACCCCTGCCGATCAAAATAAAACCCAGGTCCGTGTGGGATTCCCTGCATTGCTGGACCGCCGGCCAATGTTTACGCTTCCAAGCGATTGGCTAGACCTCCGAACAGGCTACCAATGTCTCTGGTGAACATACCCTCTTCGCCAGTCTTGTACCAACCGGTCAATCGTTCTAATGCGCTTGGTATATCATTCCATGACCAGTTAGCAGGTCGGTTGTCACGGAATACGCTCTCCAGGTTTCCTGGACGTAGTTACCGTCAGCGTCGTAGAAGACTGACCAATTCCACTCGCCAGGAAAGGCTATCGAGAACAGACGAATCAAGATGTCTCGGCCGTCGGCGCACGATGATGCATCTGCTCAAATTCCTCTTGCCAGGCCTGATCCAGCGGATCGTGGCTGATGGATCGATAAAGCGTAGAGGATTATTCCGGCAGTAAGAGTAGCGATTGAGATTTTGCGGATCGCCAGGATTGGGTATATAATGCTGTCGGGTTGGATCCACCGGTTAAGATAAGGGTCATACCACCTGGCGTTGTAGAACAGCAAACCGCTCCCGCTGTCCTTGCGCTGACCGGTGAAGTTGAACGTCGTCAGCGTCACGCCAGCGGTATAGCGCGCCACGCCGTAAGGCATGTAGCGCAGCTCGGTGTTCGTGTTGAGCCGCGCGCCGGCGCTGGTCAGCGTCAGCGCCTGCGAACCGAGATGATCGCTCAGCAGGTAGTTCACTGTGCCCGGGCTGACCCCCGTGCGCATGGCGACCCGCACCGCGCCGGCGTAGTAATACTTCTTCATCGTGGCCGTGCTGCCCGTCCACTCGAAGGTGTTCCCGATGTAGACCGTCGTTGCGCCGCCGGCCGTCTCCTTGACCCGCGCCCCGTCCCCGTCGTAGACGTAACTCGCCGTGACACCGCCGGACATGCCCGTCAGCCGGTTTTCGGCATCGTAACTCAGCGTGATGTCCTGGCTGCCGCTGATGCGCCGCGTCGCGTTGCCGTTGGCGTCGTACCAGTACTTCTGGTTGCCGGGCGCCGTGCCGCCGATGTGCGTCACCGCATGCTTGTGCGCCGCGTCCTGGTAGTACTGATTCTGCGTCGCGCTCTCGAAGGCGGTCAGGTTGCCGATGGCGTCGTAGCCGTAGTTCTTCAGGCTGTAACCGCCATAGCCCGTGGCGCCGCTGGCCTGCGCCGTGCTCAGCCGGTGCAGCGCATCGTAGGCGAAGGTCTGCGTCTGGCTGCCGCCATACGCCGCCGCATCCGTGATCGTCAGCACGTTCCCCACGTCATCGTAGGTGTAGCTGATGTTCTGCAGGTTGGTGTAGGGGGACGCGTTGCCGGTCTTCAGCGTCACCAGCCGGAAGTTCTCGGCCGCGGTGTAGGTGTAGAGCTGCTGCACCACTCCCGTCGTGCTGCCCAGCCAGCGTTGCGTCGTCTGGCCCAACGCGTTGTAGAGCGTCTCGCCCACATAGTAAGTGCTGCCGTTGCTCTGCACCTGGCGCAGCAAGCCCTGGGTGTTGTAGGTGAACATCACCTGCTCGCCCAACTGGCCCGCGTTGCCGCCAGGATACTTTTGCCACAGCGGCCGGTCGGCTGAGTCATACCACCAGGCCGTCACGAAGGCGCCGCCCCCCTGTACCGCTGATCACCTGGGTCTCGGTGATCACCCGGCCGCGCAGATCATAGGCCCAGGCGCTGCTGCCCGATGGATCGTTCATGCCCGTGCGTCGGCCCTTGCCCAGGTTGCCGTTCGCCGTGCTGTCGTAGCTGAAGCCGACGGCATAAGCCCCGCTGCACGTCAGGATGTCCAGGTTGCTGATGCCCGCATGATAGGTCTTGCCCACCAACCGATTGTGGCCGTCGTAGAAGCAGATCGCCTGGTAGCGCGCATCGCGCTGTTTCATCAGGTTGCCCGCCGCATCGTAGCGATACTGCCACGCGCCCATGTCCGGATCGTTCATGCTCGTCTTGCGGCCCAGCAGGTCGTGGGTCAGCGTCGTCTGGTTGCTGGCGTGATCCTGCACCGTCAGCAGCCGGCCGGCCACGTCGTAGCTGTAGCGCGTGCGGTATTCGCTGCCCCAGGTAGGATTGGGCTGGCCGACCGGCCACGAACCGGTGCTCTCCGAGACGCTGCGCAGGTTGCCAAACACATCGGACGCACGGCGCACGAAGCGCCGATTGGCCGATCATGCACAACCAGATCGATCTGTCTGCTCACAGAAGGCTCTGGACGCCATGTTGAACATCGGGGGTGAAATCAGTGGAGTTACCTCATGGGTCTACCCCATACATCTCGTTCAACGTCCTGGGTGCATCGGCTGAGAATTGAAAGGATCGGGCGATGTCTTCCAGGACGGCCCGTAGGGCAGGGGCATATTCGGTCCAAGTGGCGCTGCTGATCTGAATTACTACGTTGTCTCCTTGTTTTATGAAGATACTTTCCAGCGTTGCGGCGCCGCTTTTGTCCGCAAGTGAGCTTCGGACCATCTCGTGCAGGCTGCCATTGGGCTCCACAAAGGTGGCCTCGGAAGTCGCAGACAATGTGTAGCCCGAAGGATTGCCGGGCAGTGTCATTTGCAAGTACTTCTCAACCCAAGAGCGCAGGCTTCCTCCTTTAGCAAACTCAGACCCCATATATACAATGGCGACCCCAATGTTGCCACCCAGGTGATCCACTACAGGAGCACTCAATTGGAAATAGGGTAGATTGTATCGGTCGGGCTTTTCACGCACCGGAACGAACTTCCAATCGGCCGGATAGGCAAAGGACACGCCCACATAGGGAGACGTGTATCTGCGCCAGCCAGCGCGCTGGGGTTGACCAGTTGGGCCGGAAGTAGCTGCGACTGCAATTGTGGCAGGGGCGGGACCGGCAACTGCAACGACTGGGGTGTCCTTTGGCAATGTTGTCACCGTCGGCGACGCGCTTGCGGGTGGCGACAGCGTCGCCACCCGCGTCATTGGGGCGACAGCGGGCGTTGCGGGTCTGTTCTGGAGTGGTTGGCAGGAGACCAGAACACTGGTCAGCGCCACACTGCATAACAGCACCCAACCTGTCTTGTCGGCATGCATCAATCTCATGGTTTCCACACTTTTCTCTGTGAGCGAAGAAAGCAAGAAGTTCGGTCAGTATCCCCCACACCTGATGTTGCCTGTGGGATTATACCCCACCTGCCGGGTCAGAAGGACGCGGTCAATTCTCATGCCATCTTCACGCATCCAGATGTTGATGACTCGCTCGCCTTCGCTGACGTCAAGGTAGGGACGCGCCCCGTTCATCTTGATGCTTTGCCATTGCCACGAGGCCGAGGCATAGCCTGTGATTTCGCGCGACGTGTCGTATGGGTAATCATCACGGCCCATATGCAGCGAATCATCATTCACGGTTCCACCCAAGCCGCAAACCCAAATGTAGTATCGTCCCGTCTGCTTGAATGAAACGTTGGCATACCGCAACTCAGGTGAGAGCCAGTAATCCCAGGGATTGGCGTTCCAGCCTTGGCCGTTGTTTGGCATCCCTTTCATGAAGCATTCGGTCGTGCGTTGAGAAGTGAGGGAATCGCTCTGATAACAGAACCAGTAATGATCCGAGCGCGGTTGGTATCGTTCGGTGAATGCCACCGGTTCGATGATACGCAGGCTCTGGGCGCTGTTCAGCGGATAGATTGTGCCGCACGTAGCGCCTGAATTTGGATAGGTGGTCATCGGCACGAAGCCCAACAGCGGCGAAGCATCCACGGCGTCCGTGCTGGCATTGTGCAAGTTGATGTGGAAATGAAGATGCGGGGCGATAGGCACGGGCGGGGTCGCAGGCGGCGGGTTGGGACCAGTGGTTGCGCCTGACTTCGCAATGATGGTATCGCGCGTGACGTTGTCGTTCAGTGCCACATTGAAACTCGTCAGATGGGCGTAGAGATGGCGATACACGCGGCTCTCATTGGCCGTATTCACCGAGGTGTGGACGTCCATTCGGTACCCGTAGCCAGACGAGTCCCAGTCACGATACATCACCTGCCCGGCCTGTGCAGCATACACATTGGTGTTGGTCGGTACTCCAATGTCCAAGGCGAACCCAGCGTTGCCCGTATGCTTGTCAGAAGTACAATTGACATTCACAGTGCCGCTGCCGAGATGGATTGGGCTCCACCAATTGGCCGGCAGAGCCTTTCTAGAGGATTGTACATCCCCCTCGGGCTGTACGGTCTGGGCATCTACTCCCCGCAGAACTGGGTGGCTATCGAACCATTCGTAAAATCGCCTCTCGTATTCAGCAAAACCCGGATCAGGAGAAACAGATGGAAGCACAGGAAGACCCGCTTCAAGCTGGGCGTCGCGGCACGCCAGATCGCACGTTGGAGCAGGCTGAAGCCGATTGGCCTCAACGACGCTTTCCAGCGAAGGCCATGACTCGTTGCGGCCAAAAAGCTCGTTGAGGTTCCTCGGGGCGCCTGGTGCGAACTCAATAGAATCGGAAATCATGTCTAGCAGCGAAGTCATATAGTCAGCGTGGGTATAGGTGCTGATGGACAGAACCAGGCTGCCATGCGTGAGCTCAACGGCTTGCGATGGGCCGATTTCGGTTGTGCGCAAGGAGTGAAGAACCCGTCTGAGAACACCGGCTGGATCTACGAGCACTTGACTCCGGACTACTTCTGTGTCGGGCAATTGCGGGCGACCAATGGTAATGTGGGCATTACTCCAGGTCTGCAAATCCTGTTCGGATGCTATCTCGAACAAGAAAAAGGCTATATCGATCCGGTTGTCGTCCAGAGGATCACTTCCCGGGGGGTATAGAGTGAGCACATAAGGTCGAAGCTCCCCCGGCACCAAGGGGACGTCTGTGGGAGTGTGTATGAGATTCCACTGGCTCGGGTAATGCAACGTGAGTCCAAGTACAGGATCCGTGTGCATTAGAAAGAGAGGTGAGGCCCCTTGCATAGGATCAGCAAGCACTCGGCCACCTGCCACCGCAGGCGACGGCATCCTCGCGGGGACGGAGATCAGATCGGGCTGAGGACCAGGGGACATGAACTTAGCAGCGGTGTTTATTTGCAGGGGGGGGGGCAGCCGCAGCCACGGCTGAGAACAGCAGGCTGCAAACCACCAGTAGATGGACGACCAGCAGCGGACGCGCCGCCAGCCGCGAGACAGGAAGGTGTGGTGAAGAGAGATGAAAGAGTGAGGAACACCAGCGTAACATAACAACGGACTCCTTTCGTGCAGCAATCGAAACGGATGGGGTCAGGGACATTTTCCTGACTGCTGAAGGAGGTCGCGGGCGGGAGAGAGAACTCTCGCCAGGGACTTCCGAAGGCGGGAGGCGACTCGGAAGGCGGGGGGCAGGCTTGTGGCTGCTCACAGCATACCACGGCCGCGGCGCTCTGTCAAGAGGCAAAATTTGGGCGTAGCAATTCCGAATTGGGCAGACGATTGACCACAAGGAACGCATAGAACACAAAGCAACGGCAGAAGATTCGCAGATTGGCGGCGTCTTTGCGCTCTTTGTGTTCTATGTGGCAAAAATCCGCCCGGCTTTCTCTGCCACGAATTTCACTAATTTGCACGAATCGAGCTTCTGCCTTCGTGTCAATTCGTGCAATTCGTGGCAAAAGTCCGCCCAGCTTTCTCTGCCACGAATTTCACTAATTTGCACGAATCGAGCTTCTGCCTTCGTGTCAATTCGTGCAATTCGTGGCCGTTCGTCCAGCATCGCCGTCTGCCGATTCTGGTAGTAGGTGCGCACTGTGCTGCCATTCGTGGGCTGTGCCCCAAGACTGAAATACGCCCTTCTCACCTGGGACGGTTGACGCCTGGCCCTGCTCACTGTATAATCACCCTCGTAGCCGCTCGCAGGCTCCAACAATCACGCTAATTCATGAGGATGCATTCCTTGAAACCGATACCCTTTACCAACGACCGCTATCTGCAAGCCGTGCGCGATCACATCGTGGTCTTCGATGGCGCGATGGGCACCAACATCCAGATGCTGGAACCGACCGCGGCCGACTACGGCGGCGAAAAGCTGTGGGGCAACAACGATTATCTGGTCATCAGCCAACCCTCGATGATCGAAACCATCCACGCTGACTTCCTGGAGGCGGGCGCGGAGGTGATCGAAACCTGCACCTTCCGCAGCAACCGCCTGACGATGCGCGAGTACGGGCTGCAGGATCGCATCCTGGAGATCAACCGCGCCGCGGCCAGCCTGGCCCGGCAGACGGCCGATCGCTTTGCGGATGCCACCGGCATCCCGCGCTGCGTCGCCGGCTCCATCGGGCCGACCGGCTATCTGCCCAGCGCGTCCGATCCCACGCTGAGCAATATCACCTTCGAGGAACTGGCGACGGTTTTTGGTGAACAGGCGCGGGGCCTGGTGGAAGGCGGCGTGGATCTGCTGCTGCTGGAAACGCAGCAGGACATTCTGGAGGTCAAGGCGGCCGTGGCAGGCATCTACCGCTACTTCCGTCAGGCCGGCGTGCGTGTGCCAGTGCAGGTGCAGGTCACGCTCGATGTGACCGGACGCATGCTGCTGGGCACCGACATTGCCGCGGTGCTGACCATTCTGCGCTATCTGCCCATTGATGTCATCGGCCTCAATTGCTCCACCGGTCCCGATTACATGCGCGAGCCGATCCGTTATCTAACCGCCAACACCAACCTGCCGATTTCGGTCATTCCCAACGCCGGCCTGCCGCTCAACGTGGACGGCAAGGCCGTCTATCCGATGGAACCACGGCCGCTGGCCGGCACGCTGGTCGAATTCGTGCGCGACCTGGGCGTCAACGTCGTGGGCGGCTGCTGCGGCACCACGCCCGAGCACATTCGCCAGATCGTCGAGTTGGTGCGGCCATTGAGGCAGCGCGCGCCTGGCCTGCAACGCATCGCGGCCAAAGCGGTCTTTCCGGCCCTGGTGGCCTCGGCCATGCGTGCCACCGGCCTGGTGCAGGAACCGGCGCCGCACCTGATCGGCGAACGCATCAACACGCAGGGCAGTAAGATCGTCAAGCGGCTGCTGCTGGCCGATGACTACGATGGCCTGCTGCAGATTGCGCGCGACCAGATCGAGGGCGGCGCGCATACCCTGGACGTGTGCGTGGCGCTGACCGAGCGCGCCGACGAGCCGGAAATGATGCGCCGCACCGTGCGCCTGCTATCGCAAGCGGTGGACGCGCCCCTGGTCATTGACTCCACCGAAGTGGACGTGCTCAGAGTGGCGTTGGAAAACATCCCCGGCCGGCCCATCATCAACTCGATCAACCTGGAAAACGGGCGCAAGCGCTGCGATGCAGTCCTGCCGCTGGCGGTGGAGCATGGCGCGGCCGTCGTCGCACTGACCATTGACCCGATCGGCATGGCCAAAACGGCCGCGCGCAAGTTGGAAGTGGCCCAAGCCATCTACGAGATTGCCGTCAACGAGTACGGCCTGCCGCCCGACGCCCTGATCTACGATGCGCTGACCTTCACCCTGGCCACGGGCGACCCTGAATTTGCCAACAGCGCGGTCGAGACGTTGGAGGGGATTCGCCTCATCAAGCGCCACCTGCCGGGTGTCTTCTGCTCACTGGGCGTCAGCAACCTTTCCTTTGGCCTGGCCTTGCCCACGCGCGGCCCGCTCAACAGCGTCTTTCTCTGGCACGCGGTACGGGCCGGGCTGGACATGGCGATCATCAACCCCAAGCACACGCTGCCCTACGCCGAAATTCCGGCCGCGCTGCGTACACTGTGCGAGGACCTGATCTTCAACCGCCAGCCCGATGCCCTGGCGCGCTACATTCAGTATTTCGAAGAACACCAGGACGCCATCGGCGAGCGCCAGGCCGAAGTGGACCCCACCGAGGGCATGAGCGTGGAGGAAAAGCTGCACTGGCAGATCGTCCATCGTCAGAAGGAAGGCGTGGAGGACCTGGTCAGCACAGCGATCGCCGCCCGTGATCCGGTGTGGGTGCTCAACCACGTGCTACTGCCGGCCATGAAAGAGGTCGGCGACAAGTTCGGCGCCGGCGAATTGATCCTGCCCTACGTGCTGCAATCGGCCGAGGTGATGAAGAAGGCCGTGGCGCGACTGGAGACCTACCTGGAACGCGCCGAAGGCGTGACCAAGGGCAAGGTGGTGCTGGCAACTGTCTACGGCGACGTGCATGACATCGGCAAGAACCTGGTCAACACCATCCTGACCAACAACGGCTTCACCGTGTTCGACCTGGGCAAGCAGGTGCCGGCCAACGTCATCATTGACAAGGCCGTGGAGGTCAACGCGGATGCCATTGGTCTCAGCGCCCTGCTGGTGAGCACCTCCAAACAGATGCCGCTGATCGTGCAGGAGTTGCACACACGCGGGCTGGCGTTCCCGGTGCTGGTAGGCGGCGCGGCAATCAACCGTCGCTTTGGCCGGCGCATCCTGTTTGTCAAGGATGGCGAGGGCACGACGACGCCCTATGCGCCCGGCGTTTTCTACTGCAAGGACGCGTTCGAGGGCCTGGACACCGTGGGATCGCTGCTTTCCGCGCAGCGCGCCGACCTGGTGCAGCGCAATCGGGAGGAAGGTCTGACCGAGCTGCAGCGCCCCGTGGAGACGGCGGCGCCCAGCAGCCGTACCCGTTCCGACACGCCGCTCCTGGCCCAGGCCGACATCCCGGCGCCGCCTTTCTGGGGCGTCAGCACGATCCGTCACATTCCGCCCATCCAGGTCTTTCCTTTCCTGGACAAGGACGAACTTTACCGCCTGTCATGGGGGGCCAAAAATACCCACGGCGCGGCCTGGGAAACGCTGCGCTCCCAGTTCGATGCCCGCCTGGCTGGCATGACCGCGGCGGCCCAAAAGAGCGGCTGGCTGCAGCCGCAGGCCGTCTATGGCTATTTCCCCTGTCAGAGCGATGGCAATGATCTGCTGATCTACGACCCGGCCGCCATGAAAAGCGCCGCCAACGCTTCGAACCTACCGGTGATAGGCCGTTTTACCTTCCCGCGCCAGGAGGACGATGCGCATCTGTGCATCGCTGACTACTTTGCCCCGGCCGCGTCCGGCCTGCTCGATGTCGTCGCTCTGCAGGTGGTGACGGTGGGCGCAGGCGCCACGCAGCGCTTCGAAGAACTGCAGGCGGCCGGTGACTACAGCGAAGCCTACTTCATGCATGGCCTGGCCGTGCAGACCGCCGAGGCCACCGCGGCCTGGCTGCATGATCGCATTCAGAAGGAGCTTGGTCGCGGGCCGCGGGGCAAGCGCTATTCCTGGGGTTACGGCGCCTGCCCGGACCTCAACGACCACAGCGTGCTCTTCGATCTGCTGCCGGCCGCACAGGAGCTGGGCATGAGCCTGACCACCGCTTTTCAACTGGTGCCCGAACAAAGCACGGCCGCGCTCATCGTACACCATCCGGCCGCGAAATACTACGTCATCGGCGGCAGTCGGGTTGAGCAGTTGCTGCGCTGAGAATTATTCTTATAGTTTTCATAAGAATTGACAAGCACCTATCCCTTGTGTTACAATCTTGAGGCTTGAGCTGTGCAGTGAGCCTGGTTGTGAGCAAAGGGGTCAAGACGTGCAAGCCACCCGTCGCCGTATCCTTGAAATTCTAAAGATCGAAAACAAAGCGACGGTGATGGACCTGGCGCAGGCGCTGGACATGGCGCCGGTTTCGGTGCGTCATCACCTGGATATTTTACAGGGTCAGGACCTGGTCACATCCCTGGTGCAGCACAAACGCACGGTCGGGCGGCCGGAGCAGGTCTATCTGCTGACCGCAGCCGCCAACGATTTCTTTCCGCAGAGTTTTCGCGCGCTGGCAACCGATGTCCTGCACGAAGTGAAGCGCCTGCTGCCGGCCAGTGCGCTGAACGGCATCGTCGAGCGCCTGGCGGAGCGCACGCTGGCAGAGGCGCCGCTTGCCCGTTACGGCCAGTCGGTGGATGAACGCGTGGCGGACGTGACCACGTTTCTGAGCGACAAGGGTTATCTGGCGCAATGGGAGCATCACAACGGCCGGCAGTTGTTGCTGCACACCTGCAACTGCCCTTACGCAGGGCTGGCCGCGGAACACCCTGAGTTGTGTCAGATGGATTTGATTCTGGTCTCTGAATTGATGTCCGGCCTCAGCGCGAGCGCACCGCGCTGCCTGGGGCGCCTGGCTGCCGGCGATGGCCGTTGCTCGTACATGTTTGAGTTGAATCACACTGGGGAGCCAACGGGGGGACAGGGATGACCGCAGCAACCATCACGTTACAGCCATCGAAGCTTGTGCCCATGCACGACGGCCTGCACGACGCGTTTGGACGACGGATTGACTACCTGCGCATTTCCCTGACCGATGTCTGCAATTTGCGCTGTGTCTACTGCATGCCTGAAGAGATGCAATTCCAGCCACGCGCTGAACTTTTGCAGGATGACGAAGTCATCTTTATCGTGCAGGCGGCGGCCCGGTTGGGCGTGCGCAAGGTTCGGCTGACCGGCGGCGAGCCGACGGTGCGCCGGCACATCGTGGAACTGGTGCGGCGCGTCAAGCAGGTGCCGGGCATCCAGGAAGTGGCGATGACCACCAACGGTGTCCTGCTGACCGAACTGGCCTTCCCGTTGGCGGCCGCGGGCCTGGATCGGGTCAACATCAGCGTAGACACGCTCGACGCCGCCAGCTTCCAGCGCATCACGCGCTGGGGTTCGCTGCACGATGTGTGGTCGGGCGTCGAAGCCGCTGAGGCCGCCGGCTTGAAGCCGATCAAGCTCAACTGCGTGGTCACGCGCGGCTATAACGATCAGGAGGTGGCCGATCTGGCCCGATTGACGTTTGCTCACGCCTGGGAGGTGCGTTTTATCGAACTGATGCCGTTTGGCGAGGTGGCGAACTTCGCCCACAATGCGGTGGTGCCGTACCAGGAGACGATGGCACAGATCGAGCAGGCGCTCGGCCCCCTGATCGCTGTGCCCGGCTACGATGGTCATGACCCCTCGCGGCCCTATCGGTTGGCGGGCGCACAGGGCACGTTGGGCTTCATCAGCTCGGTCACCCAGCCTTTTTGCGCCGGCTGCGGCCGCGTGCGGGTGACTGCGGATGGTAAGCTGCGACTCTGTCTTCTGCGTGACAACGAAGTAGACTTGCTGACGCCGCTGCGCCAGGGCTGTTCACTGGACGAACTTCAGGCGCTGCTGCGCGTGGCCGTCTGGGGTAAGCCGTGGGGCCACGGCCTGGCCCATGACGTGGTTCCGGCGCTACGGGTTATGTCGCAGATTGGCGGCTGAGCCGGGCGACCGTGTAAATTTACACAACAAGTTGTTGATCTATCTTTTTCAGGGAGGACGTTCATGATTACATTGACACCTACAGCAGCGAGCAAGCTGCAAGATGTCCTGCACAGCAAAGGCCTCAGCGAGGCCACGCATGGGTTACGCGTGTTCGTGCAGGGCGGCGGTTGCGGCGGTATGCAGTACGGCATGACCTTCGAGGGCAATCCGCGCGAGGTGGATGAAGTTTACGAAACTTTTGGCATCAAGGTGTTTGTGGATCCCACCAGCATGTTCTACGTCAACGGTGCGCAGATTGATTTCGTTGATAACCTGATGGGCGGCGGTTTCCATATCGAGAACCCGAACGCCGTATCAAGCTGCGGCTGTGGCAGTTCGTTCCGCACTGCGCAGACGCACAGTGGCGAAGAACCCGCTTCTTGCGGCCATAACTAGAACAACGACGGGCGCTGGTCGCTTGACGAAGGACGGGAGAGGGTCTCCGAATCGGCGCCAACAGCCGTTCAGACTTCATCTTGCGTCCTTCGTTTTTTTTTGGAGGTGACCTCATGGTGATGCGTAAAGACATTCGTCAGATTCGGCCCTACGTGTATGAAGTGGCGCGCAACTTTCGTCACGACATGCGCGTGCCGGCCCGCTTCTACGCCGACGAGCTGATTCTGCAACAGGCTCTGAACGATGACTGCCTGGATCAACTGATCAACACCGCCACCCTGCCCGGCATCGTGGGTTACGCGCTGGCCATGCCGGACATTCATCAGGGCTATGGCTTCCCCATCGGCGGTGTGGTTGCCACGGCCGGCGCGGATGGCGTCATCTCTCCGGGCGGAGTCGGCTTCGACATCAACTGTGGCGTGCGTTTGTTGGCGTCGCACCTGGACCGCCAGAGTGTCCAGCCCTATCTCTCCGCGCTGGCGACAGAGCTTTACAAGCAGGTTCCTAGCGGCGCGGGCGAGAAGGGATTTGTCAGCCTATCGGTCAAAGAGTTGGACGAGGTTCTGGCGCAGGGCAGCCGATGGGCGCTGAAGAAGGGTTTTGCGCGGGCAGACGACCTGGAGAACACCGAGGAGCGCGGCATGATGGCCGGCGCGGATCCGGCTCATTGCAGCACACGGGCCAAAGAGCGCGGCAAGAGTCAACTGGGCACGCTTGGCTCGGGCAATCACTTCGCGGAAGTGGATGAGGTAGCCGAGATCTACGATGACGAGGCTGCGCAGGCCATGGGCCTTTTCCCCGGCCAGATCGTGGTGATGATTCACTGCGGCAGTCGCGGCTTCGGTCACCAGGTCTGCACCGATTACGTGGACATGTTCCAGAAGGTCATTCACAAGTACGGCATCCATCTGCCGGACCGCCAATTGGTCTGCGCGCCGTTGCAGTCGCCAGAGGGGCAGGCCTATTACGCGGCCATGAGCTGCGCGGCCAATTTCGCCTTTGCCAACCGCCAACTGCTGGCGCACCAGGTTCGTCAGGCTTTTCGCACCGTGTTGGCCGGCAAGGTGAAGAACTTCGATCTGTTCCAGGTCTATGACATCACGCACAACATGGCGAAGATCGAGATGCACGACGTGGATGGGCAGCGGCTGCAGGTCTGTGTGCATCGCAAGGGCGCCACCCGCGCCTTTGGCCCCGGCGCGGACGTGCTGCCGCGCGACTACCAGGACATCGGCCAACCGGTGTTGGTGCCGGGCAGCATGGGTACGGCTTCGTACGTCCTGGTGGGCACAGAGGGCAGCATGGCGCAGACCTTCGGCTCCAGTTGTCACGGCGCCGGCCGCGTCATGAGCCGGTCCGCGGCCAAGCGGCTGGTGCAGGGCGGCGAGCTGCGGGGTCATTTGCAGGCGCAGGGCATCGAGGTGCGCGCCGGCAGCCTGGCCGGCCTGGCTGAAGAGGCCCCCAGCGCCTACAAAGATGTGGATCACGTCGTGGATGTCGTACACAACGCCGGCATCGCGCGCAGGGTCGCGCGGCTGGTGCCCGTGGCCGTGGTCAAGGGGTAACATGCCGGGCATAAATGGCTTCGGTTCATGGATCCGTGTGAAGAATAAGAGGTGATAACATGTTCGATCGTATTGCTGTCAATCCGCACGTTCATTTCGGCAAGCCATGTATTGCTGGGACTCGCATACCCGTACAAAACATACTTGAATTGGTGGAAGAAGGAATTCCTTTCGCCAAAATCATTCAGGAATACTACCCTGATATCAACACCCAAGACGTTCACGCTTGCTTACGTTATGCAATTGCCTTGGTCGCGGCAGAAGATGTTCATCTGGCAGCGGTACCAGCATGAGATTCTTAGTAGACCAAGATGTTTTTGCTGCGACAACGCGCCTCTTGCGCAGCCTGGGGCATGATGCCATCACTGTGTCCGAGATCGGCTTGGCGCAGGCATCGGATGAAAAATTGCTCCAGACCGCCCAGGAGTTGGAACGCATATTAGTGACTCGTGACCGCGACTACGGGAGCCTGGTGTTTGTCAGTGGACAAGGCGCGGGCGTGATCTATCTGCGGTTGCTGCCATCTAATCAACATCTGGCGCATGAGCAATTGAGTTATGTGTTAGTTTCACATGGTGAAGTAGAGCTAAGAAATGCATTTGTTGTCGTAGAACCAACTGGATACCGATTTAGACGAATTCAGAGACTCAAGGATTAGAGATGCTAAAGCAGACTGAATTGCCACAAATCAGCGTTGAAGAGCTCAAGCGCCTGCGCGATGATGAGACGCCGCATGTGCTGTTGGACGTGCGCGAGGAACATGAGTGGAAACTTGCCCGTATCGAGGGCGCGCAGTTGCTGCCGCTCTCTCGCCTGGCTCGTGAGTTGACCGCCGCGTTCCCGGCCGACCTGACTCCCGATAGCCATGTCATCGTGCAGTGCCACCACGGCGTGCGCAGCGTCCAGGTGACGGCCTGGCTGCGCCAGCTCGGCTTCAACAACGTATTCAACCTGGCCGGGGGTATTGATGATTGGTCACTGCGCATTGATCCGCGCGTACCGCGTTATTGAGCCAAGAACCGAGAGTGAGACAGGGTCTTGCGCTTCAGTCCTGTACGCGGTACAATTGGGCAGAAGAGCAGGCGATGAGGGAGGGTCACGATGAGCGAAACGATTGTCCTGGAGCTTCCCGATAGATTGGCACGCAGTACCCGTGAGATTGCGACCCGCACGCAGCGACGGCTGGAAGACTTGCTCGTTGATTGGATAGATCGAACGATGTCTGATTTGCCGGTTGAGGCTCTTCCCGATAGCCAGGTGCTGGCGTTGTGTGACTCGCAACTGACGAACGCGCAGCAAGAACAGTTGAGCAGGCTTTTGGCGCATCAGCGTGAGGGTTGGCTCAGCGGAGACGACCGCCGCCGCCTCGACGAGTTGATGCAAGTCTACCGTCGCGGCCTCGTCCGTAAGGCGCAGGCGATTCATGTAGCCGTGCAGCGCGGCCTTCGACCTCCTCTGAGTCTCGACAGGTAGCCAGGTGAATCGCCCACGAATCCCGGCAGCCGTCGAACGAAGCGTGCGAATTGTGGCTCGCAATCGCTGCGGATACTGCCTCAGCCCACAGCATCTGGTGATGGCGCGCCTGGAAGTGGAGCATATCATCCCTTTGGCAAAAGGCGGCGTCAACACGGAGTCCAATCTGTGGCTGGCTTGCCCGTTGTGTAACCGGGCAAAGGGCGAAAAAACTCACACTATGGACCCCGAAACGGGTCTGACAGTCTCCCTCTTCAACCCACGCACTCAGGTCTGGTATGAGCATTTCAGATGGACAGACAATGGACTGCTCATCGTTGGCTTGACTCCGACGGGGCGAGCCACAGTCGCAGCTTTGCATTTGAGCGATGATGCGGATGCCCTGGCGGTGCGCAGCTACTGGGTAATGGCAGGCTGGCATCCACCGCAAGATTGAGCATCTTCCTGGCAATACCAGAGACCACCATCGCAGTACGTTGGGCGGCGACCTGTAATTTTGTAGATAAGCATGATAAGAATTGACAGTTTCCACGGGCGCGACTATAATCGCGGCCTGCCCACCTGAGGGCAGAGCGCACATGGTGTCATGTGCTGGCGCCGCCTTTCGGCAAATCAACATAGGAGGACTTTGCATGAAAGTCGCCTTGATCAACCCCAGATTCCGTCTACCCATTGATACCCGCACCACGGCGCACCTCGGCCTGGCCTATCTGGCGGCCGTTTCGGCCCGCCGCGGCGATGAGGTGCGTGTTTATGACGCCGATGTCGAAGAACAACCGCTCGAGGATTTCATCCAGGAGTTCCGCCCACACCTCGTGGGCATCACCGCCAACACGCCGCAGGTCAAACAGGCGTGGCGCACCGCGGCCAAGATCAAGAAGGTGCATGATGTGCCGATCGTCCTGGGCGGTCCCCATGTCAGCGTCGCGGCCGAAAGCCTTGATTTTGAATCGTGCCAGCAGCCCGACGTGGACATGGTGGTACGTGGCGAAGGCGAGACCAGTTGGACGATCATCAGTGAACGCATTGAAAGTTACCTGAGGGATCAGCCCACCTACCAGAGCCGTGACATTTTTGATCCCGAGCGGAATCTGTGGAGCGATGTCCTCGGCATCAGCTTCAAGACCAGTGACCGCCAACTGCACCGCAACCCTGACCGCCCAGCCATGCCTGACCTCGACAGCCTGCCCTGGCCGGCCTATCATTTTTTCAAGATGCACAAGTACACCAATCTGCAGCCGGCCACCGATCATGTCAGCGGCGCACAGTCGTTCTCCATCATGACCAGCCGCGGCTGCCCCTACCGCTGCACCTTCTGTTCGCAGTCCATCATGCCGATCAAATGGCGCGCGCGTTCGCCGGAGAATGTCCTGGAGGAGTGGCGCCACCTGGTGCGCGACCTGGACGCGCTCGGAAATCGGCGTCCTGGACGATAGCGCCAACATCCGGGTGGACCGCCTGAACAAGCTGGCCGACATGCTGATCGCCAATCAGCTCAACCACGTGCCGTGGATTTTTGTCAACGGCATCCGCGCCAACCTGGCCAGCCTGGAACTGATGAAAAAGCTCAAGCAAGCCGGCCTCAAGCGCACGGCGTTTGGCGTGGAAACCGGCGACGCGGAGATCATGGCTTCGATTGACAAGCGCGTTGACCACGACACCATTCGCCAGGCCTTCAAGAATGCCAAGGCCGCCGGCCTGGAGACCATCGGCTTCTTCATCATCGGCCTGCCCGGCGACACCCGCGCCACCATGCAGCGCACCATCGAGTTTGCCTGCGAGTTGGACCCCCTGATTGCCAATTTCAGTATGATGACGCCTTACCCTGGCACCAAGGTTTACGAAACCGTCAAGCGCCAGGGCCGCATGTTGGTCAAGGACTGGGAAGACTACGTCTTTTTCGACGGCAAGGCTCGTTACGAACTGGGCGACTTGACGGCCGAGTTGATGACCGAGATGTGGAAGAAGGCCTATCGCCAGTTCTACCTGCGCCCGCATCGCATCCTGGGCACCATGACCCGCAAAGACTTCTGGCTCAACTACCGTCGCACCTTCCGTGTCGCCTGGCACACGATCTTCCCGCGCCAGGAGAAGACCGAACTGCGCCGCCAGATCGAAGCCGAGGGCCTGATCTAGCGTGTGGGCGAGAGAAGTAGTTTTTCCCCTGATGCATGTCGGTGAGACCCTCAATCTGCTTCCTGATGAACAAACTGTCAAGTGGATCGTGACCTCTGTTCATGCGCACTTCATCATGGCGCGTGATAGTGAAAATAGGTTACCCGACACACGCTGACAGATCACGAGGAGGATGCATGAAAATTTCTTTGGTTGGACCGAAATGGAACGAGATGGTGAACAGCTATCCTTCGCTGGGCCTGGGCTACCTGGCTGCAGTGGCGGAGCGCGCCGGGCACCAGGTCGCGGTTCACGATTTTGGCTTGCACCCGCACACGACCCTGGCCGAAGACGCGCAAAAGATCTTCGATGACAAGCCCGATGTCGTGGCGTTCACTTCCATGACGACTTCCTACCACCACATCGAGCAGTTGGTCGAGATTGTCAAAGAGACCCTGGGTGTACCGACCATCATCGGCGGGCCGCACGCGACCTCTTTGCCGCAACTGACCATCGAAAACCCGCATCTGGATTACCTGATCTACGGCGAAGGCGAAGAGGTCTGGCTCGATCTGCTGCAAGCCATCGAGGCCGGTGATACGCGTTACGGTCGCATCGCCGGCTTGTGGTGGAAAGACGACGGCAAGGTCGTGCAAAACCCCCAGCGTAAGTTGATCGAAGACTTGGATGCGCTGCCGTTTCCGGCCCGTCACCTGTTCGAATTGGACAAATACCCGCTCTACGCACCCGATGGTGAGAAGATGGTGACCGTGCTTTCCAGCCGCGGCTGCCCGTACAACTGCTCTTTTTGCTTCAAGGGCGTGGTCGGGCGCACCTACCGCCAGCGTTCGCCGGAGAGCATCGTCGAAGAGCTGCGCCACTTGCAGCAGCGGTACCAGGTGCGCAACTTCTACTTCATTGACGATCTGTTCACGATTGACTTGCGCCGCCTGGAAAAGATCATGGACTATTTCATCGAGCAGAAGATGGATATCCGCTGGCGCTGCCTGGCGCGTGTGGATCGCGTCAACCCGGAGCTGCTCAAGAAGATGTACGCGGCCGGCTGCCGCCAGGTTCATTATGGCATCGAATCGGGCAACGATGATGTGCTCAAGGCCACCGCCAAGCACATCAGCCTGGAGCAGGTGCGTCGTTCGATCGAGTGGACGGCGGAGTCGGGTATTGACAGCAAGGGCTACTTCATCCTGGGGCTGCCAGGCGACACAGAGGAAACACTGGAGCAAACCATCGAGTTTGCCTCCAGCCTGCCGTTGACCGAAGCGATGTTCTCCATTGCCACGCCGTTCCCCGGCACGCGCCTGTGGGATGAGTTGGTACGTCGCCATCCTGAGACGCAGTACAATGCCGACTTTACCAAGACCTATTACTACAATTCATACACGGCCGAGATTGCGCCGTTCATGAATGTCAGCGATGTGCCCGACGAGCGCCTGAGTGGCCTGGCGATCGAGGCGCGGCGCCGCTTTGATGAGGCCAAGCGCCGCCGCATGTACGAGCGGTCCTTCGGCAAGACGCTTGGCCCCGCACTGTGGGAAGTGTCACGCATCAAGCCGCTGCGCCAGTTGGGTAATGCCCTGCTCGGCGCCGGGATGCTCGGCAGTTTCCGCCAGGTGCGTGAGCGGGCAGGAGCCAACTCATGGGGGTAAGCTTCACGTCGGTCGAGGCCAACCGCACCTTTCAAGACAAAGTGCGCAACCGCTTCCGTTACTACAACCAACAGGCGTTGGCGCCGGTCAAATGGCTGGCCTACACCACCGGTCAGACCCGCCTGGTGCCGCACCCTGATCGAATGTACATCGAGTCCACGAACATGTGCAACCTGTCCTGCGTCATGTGCCCCACCGGACGCAAGGAGGTTCTACGCCCCAAGGGCTTCATGGAGTTCGATGTCTTCAAGCAGATTGTGGACGAGATGGCGCCGCACGTCAAGGCGACGACGCTGCACATCTGGGGCGAGCCGCTGATGCACAAACGCATCTTCGACATGGTGGCCTATTGTCGTGCGCACAACCTGCGCAGCGAGATAAGCACCAACGCCACGCTGCTGGATGAGAAGAAGGCCCAAAAGCTGCTCGACGCCGGCCTGGATGCGATCTACCTCTGCCTGGACGGCATGCGCCCGGAGACCTACGAGGCCATCCGCGTCAACGCCGATTACGCCAAGACCAATCGCAACATCCATCGCTTCATCGAACTGAAGCAGGCGGGTCACTATCAAACCTACGTCAACTTGCAGATCATTCAGATGCAGCAGACGCTGGGCGAGATTGATGAGTTCATGCAATCGTGGCAGTTGCCGGGCGTGGATCGTATCAATGTCAAGCCTTTTGATTCCTGGGCCGATCAGATCGAGGCCATTAGCGAGCTGCGACCAGGACAGGCGGCGACCGCGGTCAAACGCTACGCCTGCCCCAACCTGTGGTACCACGTTCACATCTATTGGGATGGTTCCATCGCCATGTGTGATCGTGATTTCAATAGCGTATTTCCCCTGGGCAACGTCATTGACCCGGATGGCAGCGTGCGCGTGATGAAGAACTGGAATGGGCCGCAGATGCAGACCCTGCGCCGGCGCCATGTGACCAATGACATCCACGACCTGGCGCCCTGCAATTCGTGCAGCGAGTGGGCCTGGTGGAAGCCGACCCTTTTCACCAGCCAGGGCAACCGGCCGGTGGAGCAGGGCGAATCGCAGCGTCTGGCCGCCCGGCAAGTAGACGAACATCACAACGGCACACCAGGCGCTTTTGTTGCTCTTGCTGATGTTGGTTTTGGCGAGCATCAGACGACGAATTTGAACTAGACAGCACCCGATTGTTTCGAGGAGGTATTTCTGTGAAGACGACGCTCATTTATCCCGGTATTGCGGGTCGTGGGTTCAACTGTTTGAGCCAGGGAATGGACGCCGGCTGGGTTTCGCACGGCCTGTCTTCGATTAGCGCCAGTGCCAGGGCCGAAGGTTTCGAGATTGATCTGATTGACCTGCGTGCGTTGCAGAGCTGGGATCATTTCCGCGAGGAGTTTCAGAAGCGCAGCCCGGATGTCATTGGCATCACCATGATGTCGGTGGACTACAACCCGGTCAAACGCTGTCTCAGCATCATCAAGGAAATCAAGCCGGAGTGCGTCACCATTCTGGGCGGCGCGCACGTCACGCTGGCGTTGGAAGATTCGCTGCGCATTCCCAACGCCGATTATCTCATCACGAACGAGGGCGAAATCACCTTCCCCAAGCTGCTGCGCCAGATCGAGCAAGGCAAGCGGCCTGAGCAGAAGGTGTTGCGCGGGGAAACGCCCGACCTGAATCGCATCCCCTTTGCCGATCGTGCCCTGTTCCTGGGTGAATGGCGCAACTGGGGCTACACCCTCAACAGCCCTGAGGTTCCCTTTGTCAAAGAACTGCCCGGTCCCTTCCTGACGATCATTGCCGGTCGCGGCTGTGCCTATCGCTGCTCGTTCTGCAAGCCCGGTGAGGATTACATCTTCGGCAAGCGCGTGCGCCGCCGCAGTGTGGACAACGTGATCGCCGAGCTGAAAAATCTGCGCGACACGTACAGCTTCCAGAGTTTCATGTTCCACGATGACTGCCTGACCGAGGATCGCGCGTGGGTCACCGAGTTTTGCGCCAAGTATCGGGCGGAAGGTTTCACGCAGTCTTTCTTCTGCCAGAGTCGCGCCGACATCATCACCCGCCACCCCGATATGGTCAAGATGATGCGCGATGCCGGCCTGAAGGGATACTTCATTGGCTTCGAAAGCGGCAATCAGCGCGTCCTGAACTTCCTGCGCAAGGGCACCACCGTGGACCGCAACCTGGAGGCGGCCACGGTCTGCCGTGAATACGGATTGGTCATCTGGGCCAACTACATGATGGGCATCCCGACCGAAACCAAGGAAGAAGTCATGGATACGGTCAACATGATCCGTGAGATAGACCCGGACTATTACAGCCCGTCGTTCTTCACCCCGCACCCCGGCACTGATCTTTACGATTACTGCGTGGAGCACGATCTGAGCCTGGTGGCCGACTATGACTCGTACCGGCGTAACCCAACCGAACCCAAGATCAAGGGCCAGGATTACGAATTTTTGAAGTGGGCACGCGACTACAGTCAGAAGCGCAAATTCAAGAACCAGACCCGCCGGACGTACAATGCCGTGGTCGAGAAATACACGGACCCGCGCAAGTATGTCAACAAGGCGCGCCGGCTGCTGGGACTAACCCGCGACGAGCCATCCGCCTTGCGCCCGCTGCCGGTCAAGCCGCACGCGGGCTAACCTGAATGAGGTAATCATGCGAGTTTTATTGGCGAGTCCAGAGTCGAAGGTTTGGAATTCGCGCCAGCACATCCACAATGGACTGGGCTATCTGGCGGGCGCGCTGCGTCACGCCGGTTACGCTGTGAGCCTGTACGACGCGTCCGTTGAAACCGAGCCATTGGCCGACGTCTTGCAGCGGGAGCACTTCGATGTGGTGGGCATTTCCAGCCCCACGCCGTTGATCCGCGAGGCGTGGCAAACGGCCGTCGTGGCCAAAGCCACCGGCGCGGTGACGATTCTGGGCGGTCCCCACTTGACGCTCAAGCCCGCCGAGTCGCTGGAACATGATGAGGTTGACCTGGTGTTGCGCGGTGAGGGCGAAGACGCCATGATCGAGATCATGCAGATGCTCGACCTTGACCCTGGCCTGCAGGCCACACCGACCGCTCCCCGCCGCTTCAGCCACAAGGGCTGGTCAGAGATCTTGGGCCTTTCGTATCGCAACGGCGACGTGCGCCACAACCCGGCGCGCCCGCTGCGCCCGGACCTGGACAACATCCCCTTTCCGGCCCACGACCTGTTCAAGATTGACCGCTACACCAACCTGAATCCGCTGACCGACGGGCTGATTCCGGGTTCGCGCAGCTACACGATCGTAACCAGCCGCGGCTGTCCGTTCAAATGCACTTTCTGCTCCAAGCCCATCACCGGGGACACCTGGCGCAATCGTTCGGTGGATAACGTGCTGGGCGAATGGCGTTGGCTCGTGCGCGACTTGCATGCGACCGAAATCGGCATCACCGATGACATCTGGAACCGCGACCTCAAACGCGCCAAAGAGCTGTGCCGGCGCCTGATCGCAGAAGGGCTTAATACGGTGCCCTGGGTCACGGTGCATGGCATGAAGGTGAACTATGGCGACGCCGAGCTGTTTCAGTTGATGAAGGCCGCCGGCGCCAGGCGCGTAGGCTTCGGTGTGGAGTCCGGTAACCAGGGCGTGCTCAACAACATCATCAAGAAGGGCCAGACGCTCGACATGGTGCGCGACGCGTTCAAGAACGCCAAAGCGGCCGGCTTGCAGACGATGGGCTTTTTCATCCTGGGGATGCCAGGTGAAACGCCTGAAACCATGGAAGACACGGTTAAATTTGCGCTGGAGCTTGACCCTGACCTGGCGAACTTCATGATCGCGGCGCCATATCCGGGCACGCGTCTGTGGGACATGCTGGAGGAGATGGGCGCCGAGATCTTCAGCCATGACTGGCATGACCTGGCGATTCAAGACAACAAGGCGCATTTTCAAGTTGACGGCCTGCGCGCCGAAGATGTCGAAGAGAAATGGCACGAGGCCTATCGCCGATTCTACATGCGACCCAACCGTTTGGCCCGGCGCCTGACTCAGTGGGATACCTGGCGCAATGCGCCGGCACGCCTGCGCGATGCCAAGCGCTTTTTCCTGGGTAACCTGAGCGCGGCGCCCAAGACTCCAGCCTGGAGTGGCCCGGCCGCCCGGCGCTTGGGGTGAGCGAGGAGGTACGTAACGATGCGTGTATTACTGATCAATCCACCCTTTCAACGCTTGAAGAAGGTTTCTAGCATTTACTTTCCCCTGAGCTGCGGCTACCTGGCCGGCGTGCTTGAACAGGCCGGGCATGAGGTCCGCATCTACAACGCCGAGGTGCCGGCGCGCAACGAGGAGATCGGTCACGAGACGTACGACAATTTGTTGCACGGCCACCAATTATGGCTGAATGCCCTGCGGCCGCAAGTGGATGAACATAACCACGTCGTGTGGGCGGAATTCATGCAGACCCTGCGCGAGTTCAATCCGGACATGATTGGCTTCACGGTCAAAAGCCCCAAATGGCCCGCGGCCATCAAAGCGGCTGAGATGTGGAAGCGCGAGCACCCTGAAACTATCGTTGTCATGGGGGGGCCGCACATCACTGTGTTGCCTGAGGAGGTCATGGGCTACCCAACCGTTGACTTCTGTGTCCGTGAAGAGGGCGAGTACACTCTGTTGGAACTGGTGGAAGCCCTGGAAGGCAAGGGCAAGCCGTTCGCGGCCATCGAAGGCCTGTGCTGGCGCCAGACAGATGGCGCGGTTGTCCACAATGTGGCGCGTGCCAAGATTCCCAACCTGGACGTGCTGCCTTTCCCGGCCAAACACCTGTCGCTCTACCTCGATCGCTACGATCCGGCCCACTTGGGCGTCATGGTGACGCTGCGCGGCTGCCCGTTCTATTGCGGTTTCTGCGAACAGCACAAGACCTGGGGACGCTCCGTGCGTTTTCATTCCGTGGATTACACCGTGCGCGAGATCAAGCACATCATCCAGACGTTTGGCACGCGTGAGATTTCCTTCTGGGATGACAGCTTTACGGTCAACCGCAAGCGTACGCTCGATCTGTGCAAACGCATCCTGGATGACAAACTCAACATTTCCTGGAGCTGCACCACGCGCGTGGATCTGCTGGATGAAGAACAGGTCATGTGGATGAAGAAGTCTGGCTGCAGCGGTGTGGACATTGGCGTGGAAACCGGCAGCGCGCGCATGATGAAGTTGATTGACAAAGCCACCACGCCAGAGCGCGTGGCAGAAGCCAGCCAGTTGATGACCAAGTACAAGCTGAACTGGTCGGCGTTTTTCATGATGGGCTTCCCTGAAGAAACCGAGGAAGACATCGAGGCCACCAAGCGCTTCATGCAGGAAATCAAGCCCAATCACATCATCATGTCCATCTTCACGCCCTATCCGGGCACGCCGCAGCACGAGGTGGCCAAACGGCTCAACCTGCTGCCGGCCAAGATTGACTGGAGCCGTTTCAGCCACCAAAGCCCGGAGAATCATTTCGTCCAGAACATCTCGCGCGAACGCTTCAGCGAGATTGTCACCGACATGATGGCATTTGTGGACGACATCAACAACGGCTGGCAGCTCAAGGTGCAGCGCGTGTTGAACGATTGGCGCTTCTGGGCGCGCCATCCCTTGCTGCTCACCCAGAAGACCGTGCATTCCATTCGCGGCCGCGGCTTGGGGCTAGGGACCATTCGGCCGCTGGGCTAACAGTATGATTAGCCTGATTCCCAAATTGCCCGCTTACTGGGCCTTTCGTCGCTTTGGCTGGCCGCGCCTGTACCCCTTCAGCATTGTGGTCAGCATCAGCTACAAGTGCAATTCCAAGTGCCGCACCTGCGATGTCTGGCGCAAACCCAATGATGATATGACGGTCGCTGAGTGGCGCCAGGTCTTTCACAACCTGGGGCGTACGCCGTTCTACATGACCTTTACGGGCGGCGAGCCTTTCTTGCGCCCCGATCTGGATGAACTGGTGATTGCCGGCTATGAGGAATGCCGCCCGGAGGTCATCACCATCCCCACCAACGGCCTGCTGACGGAGCGCGTGGTCGAACGGGTGGCGCGCATCTGTGCCGCCTGTCCCGGCGCGCAGATCGGCATCAATCTCAGCCTGGATGGCCTGGGCGATGTGCATGACGACATCCGCGGGGTCAACGGTAACTGGGAACGCTCCATGAAGACCTGGGAGCAGCTCAAGGCGCTGCAGCCGCGCCACAAGAATCTGGTGCTCACCATCCACACCGTCATCTCGCGCTTCAACATCCACCTGTTCGAAGAAACCTACGCGGGCCTGCAGAAGCTGGCGCCCGACTCCTACATCACCGAGGTGGCCGAGGAGCGTGTCGAACTGGACACGGTGGGTTGGGGGATCACTCCGCTGGCCGCGCAGTACGCGCCCGTTGCAGATTTCCTGAGCGCCCAAGCGAGACAGAAACCGGTCAAGGGCATTGCGCGCTTCACCCAGGCGTTTCGCGCCCAGTATTACCAGTTGGCCAAGCGCACCTTGCAGGAACGCACGCAGGTCATTGACTGTTATGCTGGCTGGGCCAGTGCGCACATCGCCCCCAACGGCGATATCTGGAGCTGTTGCATTCGCGCCGAGCCGGTGGGCAACCTGCGCCAGACAAACTATGACCTGGCGCCGATCTGGTTCAGCCCGGAGATGGCAAAATTGCGCCGCAGCATTGCAGCCAAAGAATGCGCCTGCCCCATGGCCAACGCCAACTACACCAACATGCTGCTGCATCCGCCAACCCTGGTCAAAGTCGCGTTAGACATGGTATAGTTACAAAAAAGCGACCACTCTGGCAACAGAGTGGTCGCTGATAAGGACAAAGTGCCCCGCCGTGCCGTGTGCCATAGGGCCTGAACCTGCTTGCGCAGGTGGGTACCTGTCCGACGACATCAGCCTTGCTCGCAGGGAGCTAACGCCTGGCCTCCAGAACATCCGGCACCCGATTATCAGGTGTTGGCTCAGAGCACTTGGTTGACATCACGCACACCGCAGGGTACTCTGAACATAGTTTAGCATAGCCGGTCACTTCTGGCAAATCAAGGGCGTTTTTCAGGACTATTATCCTTTTACCCCTGCCGTTGGTAGTGTTCCTGCAGGCTGCGCACGCGCATCTCCTTGCCTTGCAGGGCGCGGATACCGTTCACCGCAGCCTGCGCCGCGCTCAGCGTGGTTATCAGGGGCACGCCGTGGCGCACGGCCTCTGTGCGAATGGACTTGCCGTCGTCGAAGGCGGTTGGCCCCAGGGGCGTGTTGATAATCAGGTGAATCTTCCCTGCCTTGATCAGGTCAACCACGTGTGGCGAGCCTTCCTTGACCTTGTTGACCGGCGCGGCCGGCAGACCGGCGCGCACCAGGGTTGCGGCCGTGCCGCGCGTGGCCAGCAGGGTGAACCCGAGGCGATGCAGGTCACGCGCGATCTTGAGGATGCTGCCCTTGTCGAAATCGTTGACCGAGAGGAAGGCTGTGCCGGCCAGGGGCAGACGCTCGCCCGCGGCCATTTGCGCTTTGGCAAAGGCATGGCCGAAGTGACTGGCGTGCCCCATCACCTCGCCGGTCGAGCGCATCTCTGGCCCCAGCAGGGTGTCCACACCGCTGAATTTTCTGAACGGCAGCACCGCTTCTTTGACAAAAAAGCCGTCAATCGGCGGCTCTGTGGTGAAACGAAGTTCGGCCAGGGAACGGCCCGCCATGACCTGCGCAGCGATTTTGGCTAAGGGCACGCCGGTGGCCTTGCTCACAAAGGGCACCGTGCGGCTGGCCCGCGGATTGACCTCCAGCACATAGACGATGTCATCCTTGATCGCGTACTGGATGTTCATCAGCCCGCGGACGCCTAGCGCCAGCCCCAACTTTTCTGTGTACTCTCGCATGATGCTCAGGTGGTAGTAGCTGATTTTATACGGCGGCAGGACGCACGCGCTATCGCCGCTATGCACGCCGGCCTCTTCGATGTGCTGCATGATGCCACCGATGACCACGCGGGCGCCATCGGCCACCGCGTCCACATCCACCTCGAACGCGTCTTCGAGATACTGATCAATCAGGATCGGGCGCCCTTCGCTGGCCTGGGCCGCCTCTTGCACCAAGCGCGCCAGGGTGTCGTCGTCATACACGATCGCCATCGCCCGGCCGCCCAGCACATAACTGGGACGCACCAGCACCGGATAGCCAATCTGTCGCGCTACGCGCCTGGCTTCGGCCACGGAAGTGGCCATGCCGTTGGCCGGCGCGGGGATGTCCAACTCCGCCAGCAGATTGCCGAAGCGTCCCCGGTCTTCGGCCAGATCAATGGCATTCCATGATGTGCCCAGGATCGGCACCCCCATCTCCGCCAGCCCTCGCGCCAGGTTGAGCGGCGTCTGCCCGCCGAACTGCACAATCACCCCTGACCGCAGCCCACTGGCCTGTGTCTCCGTATCTGTGCTCTCGCTGTCATCCCGCGAACCTTGCGTCACGCCGCCCTGTATGAGCGTTTGGGCTGCAGGCTTTAGGAGTTCCCCCAACTCCCGCTCCACGATGTTCAGCACATCTTCCAGCGTCAGCGGCTCGAAGTAGAGGCGGTCCGAGGTGTCATAGTCGGTGCTCACCGTCTCCGGGTTGCAGTTGACCATGATCGTTTCATAGCCCAGGTCGTGCAGGGCGAACGCGGCATGACAGCAGCAATAGTCGAACTCGATGCCCTGCCCGATTCGATTGGGGCCGCCGCCGAGGATGATGACCTTCGGACGGTCGCTGGGCGGCGTTTTATCCTGCGTTTCATAGCTGTTGTAAAGATAGGGCGTGTACGCTTCGAACTCGGCGGCGCAGGTGTCCACCCGCTGATAGGTCGGCATAATGCCCAACGCCTTGCGCAGCGCCCGCACCGCCTGTTCTGGCGTCTGCAGCCAGCTCCCGGATTGAGGTTGCTGACCCTCCCACGCCGTGTTTGGGCTGTGGGCTGTGGGCTTCGATGTTTTTTCCGCTGCCACCAACGCCGCAATCTGTTGATCCGCCAACCCGAAGCGTTTTGCCTGGCGCAGCAGCTCGGCCGGCAGGCTGGTCAGGGTGTGGTGGGCAATGGCCTGTTCCAGGTCCACAATCTGCCCCATCTGTGCGACGAACCAGGGATCGAAGCCAGTCCAGGCGGCGATCTGCGCCTGGTCAACGCCCTGGCGCAGGGCGCTGAAGGTATGGAAGATCCGTTCGCGTGTCGGCGCGCTCAGTCGCGCCGCCAGGTCTCCCAGCGCGCCGGGGGCCAGATGGGTCGGTTTCCATTCGAGCGCGCGCAGCCCTTTCAGCAGCGCCTCTTTGAACGTGCGCCCGATCGCCATCACCTCGCCCACCGATTTCATCTGCGGGCCGAGGGTGGGATCCACATTGGCGAATTTCTCGAACGCCCAGCGTGGAATTTTCACCACGACATAGTCAATGCTCGGTTCGAACGCGGCCACCGTTTCGCGGGTGATGTCGTTCTTGATCTCATCCAGGGTGTAGCCCACAGCCAGCAGGGCCGCGATCTTGGCGATGGGAAAACCGGTCGCCTTGCTGGCCAGGGCGCTGGAGCGGCTGACGCGCGGGTTCATCTCGATGATGATCACGCGGCCATCGGCCGGATTGACGGCAAACTGCACATTGCTGCCGCCTGTTTCAACGCCTACCGTCTCCATGACGAGGCGCGCCTGGTCGCGCAGGCGTTGGTATTCCTTGTCGGTGAGGGTTTGCGCCGGCGCAACGGTGATCGAGTCCCCGGTATGCACGCCCATGGGGTCGAGGTTTTCAATCGAACAGACCACCACGAAGTTGTTGGCGTGGTCGCGCATCACTTCCAGCTCGAATTCTTTCCAGCCCAGGACCGATTCTTCGACCAGGCAGGCACGGACCGGGCTTTCGCGCAGGCCGAATTCCATCTTTTCGATGAAATCGTCGCGATCGTACGCAATGGCAGCACCGGAACCGCCCAGGGTGAAACTGGGACGGATGAGCAGTGGAAAGCTGCCGATCTCTGCGGCAATCGTGAGCGCCTCAGAGACCGTGGCGGCCAGGCCGGAGCGCGGCACACTCAGCCCGGCGCCGAGCATCGCTTCCTTGAAGAGCTGGCGATCTTCGGCCACCTTCATCGCACGCAGACTGGCGCCGATCAGTTGCACGCCGTAGCGGGCCAGAACGCCCTGCTCGGCCAGGGCCACCCCCAGGTTGAGGGCCGTCTGCCCGCCGACCGTGGGCAGCAGGGCATCGGGGCGCTCCTGGGCAATGATCTTCTCCACGATCTCGATGGTCAGCGGTTCCACGTAGGTGGCATCGGCCAGTTCCGGGTCGGTCATGACCGTGGCCGGGTTGGAGTTGATCAGGATGATGCGGTAGCCCTCGCGCCGCAGGGCTTTGACCGCCTGCGTGCCGCTGTAGTCGAACTCGGCCGCCTGGCCGATGACGATGGGGCCGGCGCCCAGGATCAGGATGGAATGGATGTCGGTTCGTTTTGGCATTCGTTCTTCTGTGCGCCGCCGCTGTTAGCCGCGGCTGATGTTGATCACGTCGCGCAGCATGGCCGCGGCCGTGGGAATCGGCCCGCGCTCGTCCACCTTGGCAAACTGCACCCCCATGATGTCGGTGTGCCAGACAACGCCCATCTCCCAGCCGTTGACGGTGGTCAGCGGATGGGGCAGGGGGAGGCGCGCCGGGTGTACGCTCAAGCGGTAGCCGGCGCCCAGGGGCAGCGCGACAGCCAGCAGTTTGATGACCTCGCCCTGGCTGCGGGCGCGGCGCAGGTCTTCCGGGCCGATGCCGCGTATGCCCCGCACCTCCACATCGGTGATGGTGCAGGGGAAGTCGAGCACGCTGTTGGCGATGATGGTCAGTTTGTTGGCCGTGTCCCAGCCATCCACGTCGAGCGCAGGATCGGCCTCGGCCACACCCTCGGCCTGCGCCTCACGCAACGCCTCCGCGTAGGTCTTGCCGGCCTCCATGGTGGTCAGGATGTAATTGCTGGTGCTGTTCAACACGCCCTCGATCTTGGCGTAGCGCACCGCCACATGATCGCGGCGCCCGATGTTGACCACAGGCAGCGCGCCGCAGACGGTGGCGCTGAAGGCCAGGTGCTTGCCCTGTGCCGCCGCGGCCGCGCTCAGCTCCTGATAGGCCAATACCAGGGGCGCCTTGTTGGCCAGCACGGCATGCCAGCCCTGGCTCAGCGCCAGGCGCAGACAGTGCAGCCCTGGCTGGCCGCTTTCCATGTTGACCGGCGATGCCTCCAGGAGCAGATCGGCCTTGGCCCGTTTGACCATGTCGGGTGCGGCCAGGCCCGGCTTGCCGCCATAGGGGAACGTGCCGATGCCGCCGTGGGTCAGTTTGTGCTGCAAAAGCAGGGTCGGGTCAATGCCGCGCGCGTCGAGCACGGCCCCGGAGCTATCCGCCACGGCCGTCAGCTTGATGCTCAGGCCAAAGCGAGAGGCGAGGGTGTCCTTCTTGTCGAGCATGAGCGTAAGAAAGCCCCGGCCAACATGGCCGAGGCCGACAAGCGCAACCCGGATCGTCTGGGACATGGACACATACCTGCTTTCCGTTGCAGTATAACAGAAAGAGCAGCGTTTTCGCTGCTCTTGTGATGGATGGTTAGGCTCCCCGACTTGGACTCGAACCAAGAACCTAGCGGTTAACAGCCGCTTGCTCTGCCAATTGAGCTATCGAGGAAGGACAAAGCGAATTATACTCACCTGCAATGGGCTGTCAAATTTTTGGCGTCGTCACCAGCAATTCCAAGCGTAATCTCATTTTTCGCCGCAGATTTTTCACCGCAGAGAGCGCAGAGAGCGCAGAGGAATCGCACCTTGCCTTGGACTTCGACTTGTACAAATCTGCAATCCAATTGCATATTTGTGCAAAATGTGATACAATGGGGCTGTTCACTCTGGTTGCGTATCTCCTGGTTTCTCGTTTCGACAAAATGGAGCGTTCTCATGATCGCAAGAACCCTGACAGCCAAAATCATTGCCCTGGCGCAGAAATTCCAGGTCATCACCCTCACCGGGCCGCGCCAGTCTGGCAAGACCACTCTCGTTCGTGCTGCCTTTCCGGCCATGCCCTACGCCTCCCTGGAAGAACCGGATATGCGCCAGATTGCGTTGACCGACCCTCGCGGTTTTCTTGCCAACTACCCTGCCGGCGCCATCCTGGACGAAATCCAACACACGCCCGATCTCCTTTCCTACATCCAAGGGCTGGTGGACGGGAACCGACAGATTCAGTTCATCTTGACCGGTTCATCGAACTTTCTATTGATGGAGAAAATTAGCCAGACCCTGGCAGGGCGTACTGCGGTTCTACACCTGCTGCCGTTTTCCCTTGCCGAATTGAAGCCGGATGCCGAGCGGCTGGAAAGCGTCATCTTCCAGGGCCAGTATCCGCGCATTTACGACCGTGACATGGCTCCCACCGATTTTTACCCGGCCTACATCCAGACGTACATCGAAAGAGATGTACGCTTGCTCAAGAACATCGGGGATTACAACGCCTTCATTCAGTTTACCCGGCTGTGCGCCGGGCGCGTCGGTCAACTGCTCAACTACGCCAGCCTGGCAAGCGATGCTGGTATCAGCCCGAACACAGCCAGGAGCTGGCTTTCCATTTTGGAAAGCTCATTCATTCTGTATCGTTTACTACCCTATTATCGTAATTTCAACAAGCGGCTGGTCAAATCGTCCAAACTCTATTTCTACGACACGGGCGTCGCTTGTTCACTGCTGGGCATTCGCGACGCGGATCAGATCAATCTACACTACCTGAAAGGTGCATTGTTCGAGAATCTGGTGATCAACGAGTTCATCAAACGCAGTTTTCACCGCGGCGAGAATCGTCAGCCCTTTTTCTGGCAGGATAGCCATGGCAAGGAAATTGATTGTCTGCTAGTGGATGGTGAAGAAATTACGCCGGTTGAGATCAAAGCCGGCAAGACGATGTCTATAAGCTATTTTGACAATCTCAAATACTGGCGGGCGCTGGCGGATCTGCCAGAGGATCAAGGTTTTGTGGTCTACGGCGGGGATCAGTCAATGCAAACCAGTACCGGTGCATTCATCAGTTGGCGTCACCTGGATCGCATCCCATCTTAACCCCAGGCGCAACTGCTCAACCTGCCTGGAAATTCGACAGGGTTCACGGGATTGACAGAATGTCCGAGGAATTCAGGCTCAGGAGCTCAGGTAATCACGCAGGCGCCGGCTGCGCATGGGGTGGCGGAGCTTGCGCAGGGCTTTGGCTTCGATCTGGCGGATGCGCTCGCGCGTGACGCCAAACTCCAGTCCCACTTCTTCCAGCGTGCGACTGATGCCGTCGTTCAGTCCAAAACGCATCTCCAGCACGCGGCGCTCACGGTCGGTCAGCGCGGCCAGCACATCGCGCATCTGTTCGCGCAGCAGTTGGCGGTTAGTTTCGTCGGCCGGGCCAAGCATACCGTTGTCCTCGATAAAATCGCCGAGGTAGCTGTTGTTATCGCTGCCCACCGGGCTTTCCAGCGACATCGGCTCTTCGGAGGCACGCGCAAGTTCGCGCACGCGTGCGGCGGCGCGCTGCCAACGCTGCTCCAGGGCCGGCGGCAGCGCTTGACCGCTGGCATGGGCCGCTTCGATGGCCGCGGAGTCTTCCACCGACAGAAATTCCATCGCGCGGGCGATCTCCTCCGGCGTGCCCTTGCGGCCCAGTTCTTGCATGAATTGATACTGCAGGCGTGTCTGCCGGTTGATGTTCTCCGTCACATGCACAGGGATCCGAATGGTGTGTGATTGGTCGGCAATGGCGCGCGAAACGGCCTGTCGAATCCACCAGGTGGCATACGTGCTGAAGCGAAAGCCAAGCGTCTCATCGTACTTTTCGACTGCGCGCAGCAGGCCGATGTTGCCCTCCTGGATCAAATCCAGGAATGAAATGCCGCGACTCAGGTAGCGCCTGGCAATGCTGACGACCAGGCGCAGGTTGCTCTGCACCAACCGCCAGCGGGCGGCATTGCCTTTCTGCACAAGTTGCTCCAGCGTGGCGCGCTCGGCGTCGGTCAGGTCGGCCCACCGTAGACGAGATGCGGCCGCCAGCCCGGCGTGCAACTCCTCGGCCAGCGAAACTTCCTGTAGGGTGGTCAGCAGCGCATGGCGACTAATTTCGCTGAGATACATGCGCACGGGGTCGCCGACGCTCGCGTAGTCATGCGTCTCTTTCAGAATTTGCTCGATCGGCCTGGCCGCGTCGGCTGCGACCTCGGTGGCAAATTCCTCATCAACCTCTATCTGAACGTGGTGCGTGTTCTGCGCTTTCTCCCTGTCAGGGTGACGCGCGGCGAGCACCCGCGTGCGCACATCTGTGGCAACGGGCGCGGTGATGGCGGTCATTGTTTCAGGCGCCGTTGTCGCGGCCGCAGGGCTGCCGCTGCGCCGCCGGCGTCGCTCCTTCACCGGCGCGGCGGTAGCTTCCGCTGCGGTTGGCGTTGAGATTGACCCTGGCAAGGGTCGTCTCTTTTTCTCCATCATAGGTTCTCAGTTCCTGTCAGCGCGGCGGCCTAGGGAGTTGGGCGCTGCCCATCCTGTGACAACAGGGAACGGCGGCTCAAGGCGACCTGGAGCTTGCCCAGGTCGCGGCGATGGGCGTCTACCAAGCCCCGGTAAATGCGCTCGCCATCGCTGGCTTCGGCCTGTGTCCCCGCGTCGTCGGCCTGCAGATGACGTAGCTCTTGCAAGCGCTGCTGCAGATTGCTCTGGCGCAAACGCAACACGACATTGATTAGATCGTACGCGGCCTGGTCGAGGGCAACCAATGGCCGCGCTTGCAGTCCGGCTACCAGGTCGGCCAGGTAGGCCCGCAGGAAGGGCGGCACATCTTCTTGCAGGGTAGGCAGTTGCCACGTCTCACCGCGGCCACGCAGGTCGGTCAGCACCTGCAGCAAGGTGCGCTGTTCGCTGCGGCCAAAATCGCTCTCGCCCAGCGGCACGAAGCCCATGGCAACCAGTTGGCGATCGGCCTCAGGCAGAAGGTGCGGCTGCAGCATGACCTGTTGCAAAATATAGCCGGCCAGACCATCGCCCGGTTTGGGCGCCAGGGTGACGGGCGCGGTACGGATCAGGCGTGTGGGGCCGCCATGACGGGCCTGCCGTTCTGCGTTGCCGGCCGCTGCACTGGCGGCGGCCTGGCGTTCGATTTCGCGTTGAATGGTGCGCTCGTCTACTTGGGTCAGGCGTGCCAGGCGTTGCACGTAGTGCGCCCGCTCGATCGGGTCGGCCAATTCCTGGATCAACGGCACGAGTTCGCGCACCACGGTGGCCTTGCCCTTGGCCGTGTTGAGGTCGTTCTCCTGCACGGCCACCCCAAACAGAAAATCAACCAGGGGAGCCGCAGCCTTGACCAGGGCGTGCCATTGTGCCACGTCCTGGCGGATCAGGTCGTCCGGATCAAAGCCCTGGGGCAGAGTCATCACCCGCACGTTGACGGCCAGGCGAGCCTCCTGGCGTACGGCGCCGCTGGCTGTGGGCACCGGCACCGTCTCTTTTTCCAGGGCTTGCCGGGCCAGGGCGACGCCCCGAATGGTGGCCTGACTACCGGCGTCATCGGCATCCAGGGCCAGGACGAATTCGTTGGTGTAGCGCCGTAGTTGGCGCAGTTGCGTTTCGGTCAGCGCCGTGCCCATGGAGGCCACGACGTTGCTGGCGCCGTACTGGTGCGCGGCCAGCACATCCATGTAACCCTCGACGATGACGACATGCCCGGCATCCCGAATGGCGCGCCGCGCCTGGTCAAGTCCATACAACACATGACCTTTGTCGAACACCACCGTTTGCGGTGAGTTGAGGTATTTGGGCGGGATGTCGTCGAAAGCACGCGCCCCAAAGCCGATCACGCGGCCCTGCACATCGCGGATCGGAATGATGAGACGGTGACGGAAGCGATCATAGATGCTGCCGCGCTCCTCGTTGTGGATCAGCAGCCCGGCCGCCAACAGGTGATCGGTGGTGTAGCCCTGTGCCAGCAGGGTGCGTTTGAGCGCTTCCCAGTCATCGAGCGCATAACCCAACTGAAAGCGAGCCAGCGTGTCACTGTTCAACCCGCGCCGGCCCACATAGTCGCGCGCGATCTGCGCTGCCGGTGCGGTCAGCAGCAGATTGTGAAAGTAGGCGGCCGCGGTTTGCAAAACCTGGCGCACCCGCTCACGGTTCTGCTCTTCGGGCGAGATTTCCTCGCCGTGTGCGGTCAACTCCACCCCGGCCCGCTGCGCCAACACCTGCAGCGCTTCGCCAAAGTCGAGCTTCTCTTTTTTCATGATGAAAGAAAAAAGATCGCCGCCTATGCCGCAGGAGCCAAAGCAGTGCCAACTTTGATTGTCTGGGAACACCACGAACGAGGGCGTCTTCTCGGCATGGAATGGGCACAATCCTTTGAAGTTGCGCCCGGCTTTCTTGAGGGGGACGTATGCCGAGATAACGTCCACGATGTCGAGGCGGCCTTTGATGTCGTCTACCACGCTCATGCCCGGTACCTCTGAGAGCCAATGCCCTCCCTACGAACTGGCTACGGAGGGCTTCCCCGTAATTATATCGGTGAACACCCAAAACGCCAAGCCTTGCGGCCGGAGTACGTCCGTTTCGCCCTGGGAGCGCGGGCGTCTCGCCCGCAACGTGCGGCTTGCGGCCGGAGCGTTGACTTCTTGCACAGGGAGCACAGACTCTCCTGCTACGAATTGCACGAAAACAATGGGGCCAATTCATGGCGGAGACCGTCCTATTTTGTTCTGGCTTGCCTGGGTTAGCGGATGGGATGGATCGCGACCCCGCTCACGATGCGCTGCCGGCCGGCGTCCAGGGCCAGGCCAAACGGCGATGTGACCAGCGGCGCCGGTAGGCTGCCGAGGAAGCGCCCGTCGGCCGCCGCGAAGCGTTGTATGCCTGCCCGATCGCTGATGAGCAGTTCGCCCGTGCTCGGATCGAACGCCAGCGCCTGCGCCCCAGCCAGCGGGTGGGTGATCGTGGGCAGCAGGGCGCCAATCGGCGTCCCGGTCGCGCCATCGAGCCAGGCCACTTCGCCGTAGTGTGGCCCGCGCCAGAAGAGCACCGCCAGGCGCCCTCCGGCCACATCTGCGGCCAGCGCCAGGGGATGACCGAAGCCTCCCACGGCTACCCGGCTGACCAGGTCACCGCGGTTGGCATCGAGCAGGGCCACTTCATCGCTGCCGGCCAGGGCCACATAAACGCGCGCCGCGACCGGATTGACCACCACGACCCACGGCGCCGGCGCCAGGTGGATGGTTTGCACCACCTCCAGGGTCGTGGCGTCCAGCCTGAGCAGGCGATCGGCGCCGGTCTCGGCCAGCCATACCTGCGAACCCGCCAACCCCAACCCGCCCAAGCGTGCCAATGGCGCAGAGATGGCCTGCACCGCGCCGCTGCGGGCGTCCAGGCGCAGTAAGCGGCCACCCGTGCCCAGGTGGTTGGGCGCAGCGCCTGGCGCAGCCCACGTGCTGGCAAAGATATTCTGGCCGTTGGCGTCCACGGCCAGGGCCACGAGATCGCCGGGCAGCTCAATCTGCTGGCGCGCGGTTCCGGCGGCGTCCCCGATGATGAGGGTGCGCCCGGACCCCAGGATACGGCTCCCATCCACGGGATTGACGGCAACCACGGCGTGGCTGAAGGTCGGCTCGTCGAGCGTCGGCGCCGCATCCTGGTCACGCAATTCGGCGGCTGGCGCTGGGGTCATCATCTCGCCACGCAATTCGGCGGCTGGCGCTGGGGTTATCATCTCGCCACGCAATTCGGCGGCTGGCGCTGGGGTCATCATCTCGTCACGCAATTCGGCGGCTGGCGCCTGCAGCATGAGTGGCACGAAGTTGGGCGTGACCGTGGTGATCTGGAAGGTGTAATCACTGTCGCAGCCGCCTTGCCCGTGAGCTTGCGCCACTTGTACGTACACGGCGCCGGTCCAGGGCGCGACCCACTGGATCAGGGAGTCGGGCGCGGAGAGGATCCAATCATCGTTCTCGGCCAGCAGGATGTTCAGGCTTTCGTTCCACAGCTCCAGCCGCGTGTCGCCGAGGGTACCGAGCAGGTGCGTCTGCAGGCGATAGATGACCCCGGCCTGCACCTCGACGCGACTCCAATCCGCGTCGCCGGCCCGATGAAAGCTGTGCAACTGCGTGTAGGGGCCAGGAAACGTGGGCGGCGCAGCGGACGGCGTGTCGTCCGGCTCGAAGGTATCCGGCTGGGCTGTGCAAGACCCAAACGGCGTTGGCGTTGGCGTGAGCGTTGGCGTAGCGCTGGGAGCAAGGGTGCGCGTGGCGGTCGGCGTCACCGTGGGGCCGGGGGTACGCGTGGGCGTGACCGTGGCGGTCGGCGTCGGTGTCGGCGTGGGGCCGGGAGTGCGCGTGGCTGTCGGTGTGGCGCTGGGGCCAGGGGTACTCGTGGGGGTTGGTGTCATGGTTGACGTGCTGCCGCTGGTTGGCGACACGGTAGGGTAGGGGCGTCGGCGTTGCCACCGGCCCTTCGTCCTGCAAGATCGTGACCGTGTCATCGGCGCGGTTGCTGACATAGAGTCGGTTGGTGGACGGATCGAGCAGGATGGCGCTGGGGTCATTCCCCACCGGCAGCCAGTAGAGCCAGGCGTCGGCGCCACCCTGGAAGAAGTGAACGGCGCGCTCGTCTGGGCAGACGACGAAGAAACGACCATTGTTGGGATTGACGGCCACGGCGCCTGGCATACAGTTGAGCGGCACGGTGTTGACCACCGCGGCGTTGGCCAGGTCAATCACCGCGATCGCGAAGCCATCCTGGGCGGCCACATAGGCGCGCTGGCGCACGCTGTCCACTGCCACGCTGATCGGCCCGCCGGCGACTGGGATCAGAAAGCGCAAATATCCCCGTTCGTCGTAGACGCCCACGGTGTCATCCAGGCGATGGGGGATGAGAAAGCTGGGCGCGGTGTCATGCCGCGCAATCGCCAGCGGCCCGCTGCCGATGCGTCGAATCTCCGTCAGAGTAACGGCCGCCCCGTCTACGAGCGCGAGGGAACTGTCACCGGCGCCAACGACGAGCACTTGCCCGCTGATGACTTCGACCGCGGCCGCGACCGGTTGATGGCTGACGCCCACCAGGACCGCCCCCACGATTTCGCCCGTGAGGCCCGGCGGCGCGTCCACGGCCACCAGGACATCGCTGAAACGGGCGGCCACATACAGGCGTTGGCGCGCCGGGTCGAAATCAAGCCCCACCGGCCCCGCGGCGCCGCCCAGGCCCAATGTGGCCACGATCTGGTTGGTGTCGAGGTTGGCCACGGACACATTGCCGCTGAGACCGTTCGCCACAAACAGCCGGCGCCCGGCGCCATCCAATGCCAGCCCTTGCGGCTCCTGCCCCACGCGCAGAATGCCGAGCACGCCCACCGGCGTGGCGCTGGCCGTTGGCGTTGGGGTGATCGTCGGCGTGCGCGTGGCGGTGCGCGTGTGGGTGGGGGTGCGCGTGGGGGTGGCGGTGCGTGTCGGTGAAGCCGTCGGCGTGATCGTCGGCGTCGGCGTTGGACTTGGCGTCGGCGTCGGCGTCGCACTTGGGGTGTCGGTACCGGTTGGCGTAAACGTCGGTGTGTTGGTACCCGTTGGCGTAAACGTCGGCGTGTGGGTGACCGTGGGAGTCAGCGAAGCGGTCGGCGTGTGGGTGGCGGTCGGCGAGGCCGTAGGGGTTGCGGTGGGAGTCGGGGTGGGGGTATCCGTTGGTGTTGCGCTGGGGGTTGCGCTGGGCGTGGCCGTGGGAAGCGGCGTCGGCGTCAGTGTCGGCGTGGGGGTTGCAGTCGGCACGGTGCCCGTTGGCGTTGGCGTCATGGTCGGGGTGTGCGTGGCGGTTGGTGTCTGGCTGGCGGTGGAGGTCAGCGTGGGCGTTGGCGTGACGGTGGGCGTGCGCGTGGGCGTCGCGGTGTGGGTCGCGGTGGGCGTGCGCGTCGGCGTCGCGGTGCGGGTCGCGGTGGGCGTGCGCGTGGGCGTCGCGGTGCGGGTTGCTGTCGGCGTGCGCGTCGGCGTCGCGGTGGGGGTTGCTGTTGGCGTGACGGTGGGTGTGCGCGTCGGCGTCGCGGAGGCGGTGGGCGTGTGCGTTGGCGTCGCCGTGGGCGTCGGCGACCTGGTCGGTGTGTTGGTGACCGTCGGCGTGAGGGTCAGGGTGGGGGTGTGCGAGGGTGTCGGTGTCACGGTGGGCGTGGCGGCTCTCGTCGGCGTGCGCGTCGGCGTTGGCTGGCGCACGATGACCGGCGCCACCTGGTTGTGCGGCGCAATGGTGGTGTTGGAGCTGGTGGCGCTGACATCGTTGTAGTAGGCGCCGCCGCTGCTGGCCGCGTTGGCCCCAAAGCTGATGACCAGGCTGGCGCTGGCGTAGGGGCTGGTTTTGTCCAGACCGCGCACGCTGGTGAACTGCGTGTGCGGGGTACCGTTGGCTGAGATCCAATCCCAGACCGCCCAGCCACCGCTGGGGTCATTCAATTCAAAGGGGGCCACGGCCTGCACCTCGGCCCAACCCTGCCAGTAGTCGCGAAAGGCCCGCGTGATGTAATCGGCGCGGTTGGTTTCGGTGATGATCGGGTAGCCTTCCCAGGTGAACATGCCGTCACCGAGCTGGTAGCCCGTCTCAGACAGAATCACATCCACGTCGCGACGACCCCAGGTGGCCAGGGCGTTCAGTTCGCGCAGGTAAGTGTCAATGGTGGCCTGCGGCTGACCGGCGGTGCCACGATGCACGTTGTACTCCGGTGGGTGATTGGATGGGTAGGGGTGCGTGCCCCAGACATCGAAGGCCCAGCGGGCGTTGGGCGCGGCCGTGAACATCTGATTGATGAAGGTCACCGGGCTGATGTTGCCGCCGGGCGAGAGCGGCCCGTTGACGATGCGGATGCGGCTATCGCCGATGGAGCGGATCGCGCCGGCCGCCTGCTCCAGGAATTGGGCGTATTCGGTGGCATTGGCCGCGCCGCTCCATTCCAGGTTCAGGTTTGGCTCGTTCCAGAGTTGGATGTAGAGCGTGAATCCGTCGCGCCGGGGCAGCCCCGCGACCACGCGGCGAAACGCCTGTGCCACGCTGCTGTAATTGCCGGCCCAGTCCGCTTGTGGCTTGACCCAATTGGCCCCATCGTGCGTGCCTTGCAGGCGCAGGAGCACATCGAAGCCCCGGTCATAAGCGGCATTGACATAATCCAGCCAGCACGATTCGGGGCCGCCGGTGTTATTGGTGATGCCGTAGAAGAACTGCTTGGCCAGGGCATGGTACCCCATCAGTTCGCGCGCGCGGTCCAACTGCCAGGTGATCGTGTTGATGTTACAGTTTTCCTGGACAAAGGTGTTGATGCCGTAGAAGCTGTCTCCGCGCCGCGCAGGCACAGTCAGCCCGCTCCAGGTCAGGCTGCGGCCGCTGACGTTGGGGTCAGACGAGCGAATGAGGACGCCGTTGCGGTAGATGCGCGTGGTACCCGCGCGGTAGCTGAAACCGGCGGGCAGCATGTCGGTGACGCTGACATCGTTGGCGGCCACGTCACCGCTGTTGGTCAAGGTGATGTTGTAAGTCACGGCCGCGGCGGGCGCCACGGAGTTGGGCGAGACGGTTTTGCTCAGGGTGACGACCGGATAGGGTACTCCGGCGCTGGCGTTGGTCGAAAGGGTTAGGAGTAGGGCTGCCAAGAGGCAAAGTAGGGCGTTACGCATAGGTTTCTCTCGTTGATGGTCAGTCCGCGTATTATACCACACCGGCCGTGGCAGGGTGTGCGGTCTGCGCTACTTTCCCCGGTCTTTCTCAGCCAAACGGCGTAGAGAACCCTGAATAATCCGCCGGATGTGCTGCCGGCGCCGCGATGGCATAATCAGGGTGACAGCGTGAGCCAATCCGCCCGTGCCCTTCCCGACTGAGACCTGACCATCGTTCAATCCATTTCCTGCGAGTGTGGCGTATGTTAGACGAGCAAAAACTGATCGTGGCGGCGCGTGCAGGCCAATTACACGCGTTCAACCAACTGGTGACAACGTATCAAACCCTGGCCTACAGCGTGGCCCGCCGGGTGCTGAGCGATTCCGATCTGGCCGCGGATGCCACCCAGGATGCGTTTGTGAAAGCCTACCGCAAGCTCGACCAGTATCGGGGTGGCTCTTTCAAGGCGTGGCTGCTGCGCATTGTCATCAACACTTGCTATGATCGCCTGCGCGCCATGCGCCGGCGCCCCGTCACCTCGCTGGAGAGCCTGGTAGAACAGCCCGAACGTGCCACGATCATGATTGACCCGGGCGAGGGGCCTGAGCATCACGCGCTGCGCCGGGAATTGCGCCATCAGATCGAAACGGCCATTGCCGATCTGCCCTATGACCAGCGCCTGGTGATTGTGCTGAGCGATATCGAGGGCTACAACTACCACGAGATCAGCGACCTGGTCGGCATCCCTCTGGGCACGGTCAAATCCCGCATCGCGCGCGGGCGCGCCCGCCTGCGCGATCGCCTCGTTCTGCCCAACTTCAGCCTGGCGCCCCGGGTGGCCTATTCCTGATGCCGGACATCCGGGCCGTTTGTGTACCCGCCGCGGCTTGAACCGCCGGGCGGCTCCTCATCACCCTTCCACTGTTTGGCAAGTCCCGCACTTTAGCGTAAAATAGAGTTTGTTCACACTATTGTGCATAAACTCTAATGCACCCATTGTTTTTGGCAAAGGTCGCGTATGACGCCGACGTGGCTGCAATCGCAAACCACTGTTTTCCTGGTGACGCTGGCAGGTCTGGTTGCGCTGCTGCTCTTGATCATCTGGTGGCGTGAGCGCAGCCGACGTTGGGGCTATGGGCTGGCATTGGCGCTGGCGTTGGCGGGGTTATTCACCTGGTCGGCGGGTCAGTTGTTCGAAGTGCCGGACTATCTGGCGGGATGCCCTGAATTGTGCGCCGGCTGGCGCGGCTACCCGGTGCCAACGGCGCTCAGCACCATGCATGGCACGTGGACGGTCAGCCCGATCGGGCTGGGGATCAATTTTCTGTTTCATGGCCTGCTGCTGCTCCTGGTGGCAGCCCTCTGGAGTGCGGCCGAGCGGAATTGGCGCCTGCCGCCGGCATATGCCTGGCGCAAGGTGCTGCTGATCACTGCGGTTGTGGTTGGCCTGTGGTCGTTGATTCCGCGCTACGCCGCGCCGCCGGAGCCGGCCGTGCGTGGTGACCCGCAGCGTCTGGGGATCAATGCCAAACGCCTGGCTGCGCGGGCGCTGGGCGGCCTGGACTGGCGAATTCAGCGTCTGGCGCTGGAGGATGTGCGGCGTCTGCCCCAACGTTTGCAGCCCGATGCGCCCGGCCTGCCGCCGCCCACAGGGCCGGAATGGCGCGTTTGCCTGCGCAGCTACACCTTTTTCTATGTACCGTGGCGTCGCGTCTATATTGACTTGGATGCCACCGGCGCGCTGACGATTGGCGGCGGCGTCCTGCCCCTGGATCAGGAATGTTGGTCGGCGCCGTTCCCCGAATCGCCCTATCCGTTTGCGGTGGGGCAGCCAGTGCCTTAGCTGTATTCCGGACTTGCCGAGCGCCGACGGAGCCGTAAGATGGAGTCGTGAGCATGAGGAATGACTTGTGAGAAGACGCGTATCCTACGACGCGGCGGGCGGTGTGGTGTTGGATGAACAGGGTGCCATCCTCGTACTCTACCGTTCGCGCAACAACGAAATCCGCCTACCCAAGGGGCATGTCGAAGCGCGTGAGCTGTTGGAAGACGCAGCGGCACGCGAAATCCGAGAGGAGTCAGGGTACGCCGATTTGCAGTTGATCACAAGCTTGGGCGTACAGGTGGTCGAATTCGATTTACCAGAGAAGAATCAACATGTGATGCGCCAGGAGTTTTATTTCCTGTTTCGACTTGGCAGCCCGCGCCAGGTCGCGCGTGACGCCCATGAGCTTCAGTTTGAACCTGGCTGGCTCAAGCTCGACGAAGCCGTGGTTCATCTCTCTTATGAGACAGAACGCGAGTTTGTGCGTCGTGCCCGCGCCTGGTTGGATCGCGGGGACGAAGGATTGGTGCATACCAGGTGATGGGACCAAGCGCACACCTCTGATCCAATCCATCAAGTCAGTCAATTATCACGCAACGAGGAGTTCCCAACGGATGAGTCAATTTCCACTGCCTGAATCAGCCCCGGCCACGCCCTCTTCACAGCGCACGCTGTGGATCGTCCTGGGCGCCGCGGCCATCTTCCTGTGCTGCTGCTGCCTGGCCTTGATTGCCGGCGGCACCATCTTCTTCAATTTCATGGGTGAATCCAATATCAGCGATTGGTCCACGCCGGTGGTTGAGTTCACCCGTGTGGCCGGCACGCCCACCCCGCGCACACCGCGTGTCACCTCCACCCCGCCGGCGCGGTCCACCGCGGTCGCGGGTACACCGCGCCCAACCGTCTCCAGTTCCGATACCGGTTCGGAGACCGAGCGCCTGCTGCGAGAAGTCAACGTGCCAGAGCGTGATCTGCGCTTGCTGGCCATGCAGTTGCGTCCGGGTATCGGTGACATTCCCGAAACCGTCAATTCAACGCCACCCGTGTTCGAGGTGGGCGATGTCGCCACCTTCACGGTGAGCAATGTGGATGACAACCGCCACTTCGAGATCGAGGCCGAGCTGCGCTATGAGACGCCACACCTTTTCATGTGGGTTGAAAAGGACCAACGTGTCAATCAAGACGGCCTGGAACGTTCGGCCGAGTTGTTCGAGGCCAAGACCTATCCCACCAATCGGGAGTTTTTCGGCAGCGAATGGACGCCAGGCGTTGACAACGACGTGCATCTGCACATTCTGCACGCCAGCGACCTGGGCGACAGCATTGCCGGTTATTACTCCTCCGCGGATGAATTCTCGCGCAAGGCCCAACCCTTCTCCAACGAGAAGGAGATGTTCTACATCAACATTGATAACAACGAACCAGGCACCGATTTCTACGATGGGACCCTGGCGCACGAGTTCCAGCACATGATCCACTGGCACAACGACCGCAATGAAGAGACGTGGGTCAACGAAGGCTCGTCCGAGCTTGCCTCGGCGCTCAACGATTTCGATCCGGGCGGCGCCGACCGCGCCTTCACGGCCAACCCGGACACGCAGTTGACCACCTGGGGTTCCGAGCCTGGCACCAACGCCCCGCACTACGGCAGCGCGTATCTGTTCATGGCCTATTTCCTGGAGCAGTTCGGTGAAGAGATGACGCGCTCGCTGGTTGCATCGGGTCTCAACGGCATTGCCGGCTTCGACGACGTGTTGACTGCCAACAACACCAGCGCCAACTTTGATGCCGTCTTTGCCGATTGGATTGTCGCCAATCTGCTCGATGATCCGTCCGTGCATAATGGCCGTTTTGGCTATCAATCCGCAGACCCCGGTGAGGTCAGCCTTGAGGCCAGCTTCCGGCGCTACCCGGCCGTCGAAGATGGCGGTCAGGTTTCTCAGTATGCCGCCGACTACTTTGCGCTGAAGGGCAGCGGTGATGTGACGATTGACTTCAGCGGCAGCACCACCGTTGGCCTGGTGGATGCAGAGCCTCACAGCGGCGCCTTCACCTGGTGGGGCAATCGCACCGATGACAGCGACGCCACCCTGACGCACGACTTCGACCTGAGTGGGGTCAAGAACGCGACGCTGGACTTCTGGGCCTGGTACGACCTGGAAGAAGACTTCGACTATGCCTATGTCGAAACCTCGACCGACGCGGGCGCGACCTGGACCATTCTGGCAGGTCGTTATAGTGTGACCACAAATCCGAACGGCAACAGCTTCGGCGCAGGCTACACCGGCGTCAGCGGCGGCGGACGCGCACCGGAATGGGTGCAGGAGAGCATTGACCTGAGCGCGTATGCAGGCCAGCAGGTGCAGGTGCGTTTCCAGTACATTACCGACGACGCGGCTAATGAGCCGGGCATTCTGCTCGATGATATCAGCATCCCTGAACTCAACTACAGCAGTGATGTCGAAGATGGCGACGGGGGCTGGATCAGCAAGGGTTGGCTGCGCACCGATAACGTGCTGACCCAGCGCTGGCTGATTCAGGTGGTGGAACAGGATCGTCAAGGCGTCAAGGTGTCGGTGATGGAGGTCGGTGCAGATGGTCGCGGCTCGCTCGTCGTGCCGGCCATTGGCAACAATGGCAAGGTGGCCTACCTGATCGTCAGCGCCATCGCCCCGGTCACAACGGAACCGGCCTCGTACAACTTCGAGGTGCGGCAGCAATAGACTCAGTCGGGTCACGAAGCCGGCTTGGAGTTTGACGGATGTAACGGATAACAAAAAATGCTGACCCCCGTCGCAAGACAGGGGTCAGCACGATTTGGCCGGCAAAGTCAAAGCGTCGCCAACTCGGCGTCGTCAGCGTCGGCCAGGTCATTGTCGGGGGATGTAGTGACCGGGCCGGCCAGGGCCGCCAGGCGCCCGGCATAGCGTTTCTGCTCACGCGGTCGCCAGCGATGCGCTTCACCTTCTGCCAGTTTGCGCGCAAAGATCAGGTAGCCTGTGTGGGCCACCATGCGGTCGGCGGGGCGCAGGCGGTCGGGCACTGGTTTGTAGCTGCGCAGCAGCAGCTCCTCCACGGTGATATCGCTGAAGCCGTGTGTTTGCAGGGCGCGCAGCATCTCTTCAACCTGGTTCGTGGTGGGCACCAGGCTGCCGAAGATGCCGCCGGTCTTCAGAGCAGTCACGGCAGCGGGCAGGGTCGCCCAGGGTTCGCGCAGATCAAGAAAACAGGCATCCACATCCTGTTCGTCGAAGCCGGCGACGGTCACGTCACGTTGCTGCAGGCTGACGTAGGGCAAGAGGCCGAGGCTTTCCAGGTTGCGCTTGGCCAGGGTGAAGGTCTCCGGCTTGATCTCGTAGGTGTAGACATGGCCGCTGGGCATGACGGCCCGCGCCAGGGCCAGCGTCAAACCGCCGCTGCCGGTGCCCGCCTCCAACACGCGGCGGCCCGGAAACAGGTTGAGGCGCATGAGGATGTGGGCCGCATCTTTGGGAAAGATGATCTGCGTGACGCGTTTGAGCAGCGAGATCAGATCGTATGTTGTCGGTTCCAGCATCAGCAGCGGGCGCCCGATGAGGGTCTGCACGGTTTGCCCAAACGGCTGCCCAATGAGGGCGTCGTGCGGGAGACGACCGCGATTAGAATGCCAAATCGAGCCGGCTTTGAGGCGAACCAGGTAGCGTTTCTCGTCCTCGCTGACAAGCAAGACAAGATCGTTGGACTGGGCGAGTGCGGACAAGGTAGTTGCTCCCTTTGCTCTGTTGTCGGCAAAATTCGTTGTCAGAAATCGCTCTCTCGCCGAAAACGAATTTCTGAGGGGATTTTGGTTTGTAACCCCAGGAGAACGGGAGCACCGATTATACCGCGGGCAGCGCTGCGCTGCAATTGAACATCCGGAGAGGGGTGCATTTCAAATTGGGGGCAGGCCCGGCGACTGCAAGTCGCTGCAACGACTGCGACGCCCACCTGCGTGGGCTGTGCCCCAGGACTGAAATGCACCCTCCGAGAGCGTCACAGGCTGGGCGCGCGGGCGTCTTGCCCGCAGCATCGCCAGGGCGCGCAGGTTCCCAATGGGTGACGCTCACAGTATTCATGCATCGTGGACGGCGTCAAAAGCGGAGGCACTTGTTGATGAGCGAAAATAGGGTAACGATTCTCTATATCGAAGATGAACCGGAGATTGTCGAACTGGTGCGCTTGATTCTGGCACGCCAGGACTACGACATGCTCACAGCCGCTGATGGCCCAGCGGGGTTGGAATTGCTCAGGCAGCAGCCATGCGACCTGGTGCTGCTGGATCTGATGATGCCAGGGATGGACGGCTGGGAGGTGCTGCGGCGTATCCGGGCGGACGCTGCGCTGCAGCACATGCCGGTGATCATTCTGACGGCCAAAGCCCTGGCCCAGGACCGTGATTATGGTCTGCACGTGGCGGGGGCGCAGGCATACGTCACCAAGCCGTTTTTCATGCACGATTTGATCGGGACGATCGGGCGGGTTTTGTCTGAGCGGAGTCAGCCGGTTGTCGAACGCACCTAGGTTTGCGTCATCGTTGCCGCGATATGCACAGTCGCCCGCTTTGTAACGATCACACAACAGGGCGTGGTATCAACACAGATGCCACGCCCTGTTATTTTTTTTCGATTCAACCAGGGACCCGGTTTGTCGCCCAAGTCCGGCGTTGATACGAATTGTTAGCGCACCAGGCGGCGACGCAGAGTGAGGCCGGCGGCCAACAGAGCCAGGATTGTCAGGGGCAGCCAGGACAGGCTGGGAGTGCTGTCGGTCTGCAGGCTGCTCAGTTCGACGGCCGTGGGATTGACTACCGTGCCTTCGATGACGAAGGGCGCACCGAGGGGAGTCTGCAGGCCGGCATCCACAACCGGCTGCCAGACGCCGCTGACCATCTGCTGGGCATCGCCCGTAGTGGTCTGCCCGTCAATCGTCACCGGCGGCTGCCAGGGCCCGGTATAGTTGATGTCTCCGTCCACCTGCCAGTCAATGAAGTAGTGACCTGGCGCCAGCGTCACCCCGGCGCTGTTGTTGAGTACGAAAACGGGACGGGTGTAGTCGGTCGGAGTGGACTCCTGGCGGCGGTACATGTTGGCCCAGGTTGAACTCACCAGGCGGTTGGTGGTAGTGTCGCCAAAGACCACGGTGCTGCCGGGGTCGCTGGGCGGGCCGTTCCAGATCTGGTAATTGACTGCCGTGAATGGGCTGGGCGAAGTGGGCGATCCCCCCATGTAGGCGTATAGGCGAACCCCGGTGATCTGCCAACTCGCCCCACTGGGAATGGCGAAATCGTCAGAGATACGGAAGAGGCCGCTGGCCGATGCGTTGAAGCCACGGCTGGTCAGACCCACGGTGACGTTCAGCGCGATGCTCTCGTCGCTGCCGCCGGGGCCGGTGCCTGGGCTGTTGACCAGGGGGCCATTGTCGAAGAGATCGCTGTAGGGGCTTCTGGGGCCAGGGCCGACGCGCTGAGTCGGCGGTGCATTGACGCCTGCCAGGGTGGGGCCGTCATCCGAGACGGGCGCGCTCGGTTGGGCTGCCATCAGCGAGACGCTGAACAGAGTCAGCAGCAGCACGAGACCGAGGACCAACAGAGACCGAGTAGTTCTACGCATGTGCATACCTCCTAACATGAACGCAGGGGAAAGTGGAACGAGTGAACGTATTCTAGCACACTCAGCCGATTGTGCCTAGTTGCGTGAATTGCCAAATTGCGTCGGCAACTCCCCTGTGAAAAAAATGTGAATGGTTGCGGCACGTATGGTGAGGTTTGCCCTCTTCCCAAACAAAACGGGAGACCAGCCAGGGCTGATCTCCCGTTCTCTCGTACAAAAACCGGTTACTGCCGCGCCGGCTCATGCCAGCGCCCGGCTAGTCGCTCAATCAGGATCGGCTTCCACGTCGCCATGCTCGGCGGCCAGGCCACGCTCGGCCAGGGCGGCTTCTTCGCGGCCCACATCGTGCCCTTCGGTGCGCACGCGCTGGCGGCGCTTCTCGAAGCCGGTGCCCACCGGGATCAGCTTGCCGATGATGACATTCTCTTTCAGGCCGCGCAGGTTATCCTGCGCCCCGCGTACCGCCGCTTCCGTCAGCACGCGTGTCGTCTCCTGGAAGGAGGCCGCGGCCAGGAAGCTTTCCGTGTTCAAGGAGGCTTTGGTGACGCCCAGGAGCACCGTATCACCACGCGCCGGGGTGCGTCCGCGCTCGATCAGGCGTTGGTTCGCCTCGTCGAACTTGAAGCGGTCAACCAACTCACCCGGCAGGAACTCGGTATCGCCTGTCGCGCGCACCCGAACCTTGCGGATCATCTGGCGCACGACCACCTCGATGTGCTTGTCGTGGATGTTCACGCCTTGTGAGCGGTACACCTTCTGCACCTCTTCCACCAGGTAGAGCTGGCAGGTGTCGCGGCCCTGAATGCGCAGCACTTCCTTGGGGTTCTTGGCGCCTTCGGTCAACTGCTGACCCGATTTCACCACGTCGCCCTTGTCCACGCGCAGACGTGCGCTCGGCGGAATGGCCTTTTCCCAGACCGTAGTTTCCTCGCGGCGCACCACCGCCCGCCAGCCGTCATCGGTTTCCTCGATGAAAACGTGACCATCCAGCCCAGCCGTGATGTTGATCGGCTCGCCCGTTTGCTCATTCACAGCCACAGCCAGCGGCGTATCGGCCTGCACGCGATCGCTGTCACCGACCGCCAGGCGGAAGTGGCGTGGAATGTCACGTTCTTGCGACAACAGCTTGGTGTTCGTCACCTTCAGCTTGCGCTGCTCGCCCTCCCAATAGATGCCCACACTGCCGTCAATCTCAGCAATGACAGCCTCGCCCTTGGGATTGCGTGCTTCGAACAATTCCTCCACACGGGGCAGACCCTGCGTGATGTCTTCGGTGCCCGCGACACCACCGGTATGGAAGGTGCGCAGTGTCAACTGCGTGCCCGGCTCGCCGATGGACTGCGCCGCGATGATGCCGACCGCCTCGCCCTGGCGGATGATGCCGCCACGGGCCAGGTCGCGCCCGTAACAGGTGGCACACAGGCCGAAAGTCAGCGTGCAGATCAAGGGCGAGCGCACATAGGCTCGCTGCACCTTGGCCGCAAGAACGGCCGATACGGCCACCTCGTCAATCATCTGGCCCTTCTCCACAATGACATCCCCGGTCTGTGGATGCAGGATGGCCCCGGCCGCATAGCGCCCAACGAGACGATCACCGAACGCCTCGCCAATGAGCCTGCTCACGGAGGCTTCGATCCAGATGCCGGCGTCGGTGCCGCAGTCGTCCACGCTGATGATGACATCTTGCGCCACGTCTACCAGGCGGCGAGTCAGATAACCGGCGTCGGCGGTGCGCAGCGCGGTGTCGGCCAAACCCTTGCGGGCGCCGTGCGTACTCAGGAAGTATTCCAGGGCGGTCAGGCCCTCGCGGAAGTTGGAACGGATGGGCAGCGGAATGATACGACCTGAAGGGTCGGCCATCAAGCCGCGCATACCGGCCAATTGGCGAATGGGCGTTACACCGCCCTTGGTGGCGCCGCTGATAGCCATCGCGCCTAGCCCTTCCAGCGGATCCAACTGCTGCTTCACCGCCTGCGTGAGGTCATCGGTGGCACGCGTCCACAGCTCCACGATGCGGTTGTACTGCTCCTCTTCCGTGATCAGGCCACGGCGATATTGGCGCTCGGCCTTCTCGACCTCGGTGGTGGTGTCCTGAATGATCTGTTGTTTGATTTCCGGCACCTGGATGTCGCTCACCGCAATCGTCATACCGCTGCGGGTGGCGTAGATGAAGCCCAGTTGCTTGATCTTGTCCACCAGGTCGGCCGTCTTACGCACACCCAGGCGATGGTAGCAGTCGGCAACCACCGTGTTGACCGAGCCTTTGTCCATCACTTTGTTGACGAACTGCAGCTCGCGCGGCAGCTCCATATTGAATATCGCGCGTCCAACCGTAGTTTCGATGAGACCATGCATCCGCGGGGCTTCGGCGGCCACACCCAGGCGCAGCAGATGTGCGCGAATTTCCTCAGTATGACCGATCACCGGCGAGGGCTGGCCGCTTGACGCCTGCTGCATCAGCTCGACCACCTGGGCGGCTGTGGTGACGCCGGCTGCTTCCAGCGCGGCGTGCGCCTTCGGCCCCAAGTGCAGGTTGCCCAGGGACACGTCGCGCAGCCAATCGTGGTAGCGCAGCCTGATTTTGGCACGCAGATCCACCGCGCCCAGGTCATAGGCCAGCTTGACCTCGTCCATGTTGCCGAAGGCCTTGCCTTCACCCTTGACGCCCGGCTTTTCACCCGTCAGCCAGTACATGCCGAGAACCATGTCTTTGGACGGCCCGACGATCGGCTCGCCGCTGGCCGGTTTCAGCAGGTTGTGTGACGACAGCATCAGTTCGCGCGCCTCACGCACCGCTTCATCGCTCAACGGCACATGCACGGCCATCTGGTCGCCGTCGAAGTCAGCGTTGAAGGCCGAGCAGACCAGCGGGTGAATCTGGATGGCATGACCTTCGATCAACACCACCTCGAAGGCCTGAATGCCCAGGCGGTGCAGCGTAGGCGCACGGTTGAGCAGCACCGGCCGCTCCAACGACACCTCTTCCAGCACGTCCCACACTTCCGGACTGAGCCGGTCCACCAGGCGCTTGGCGCTCTTGATGTTGTGCGCGAAGTTGGCTTCCACCAGTTTGCGCATGACGAAGGGCTTGAACAGCTCCAGGGCCATCTTCTTCGGTAGACCGCACTGATGCAGGGCCAGCGTGGGGCCGATCACGATCACAGAGCGGCCCGAATAGTCCACGCGCTTGCCCAGCAGGTTGCGGCGGAAGCGTCCTTGCTTGCCCTTGAGCATGTCGCTCAGACTCTTTAGCTTACGTTTACCGCTGCGGCTGACGGCCCGGCCACGGCGCCCGTTGTCAATCAGGCTGTCCACGGCTTCCTGCAACATGCGTTTTTCATTGCGCACGATGACATCGGGCGCGCCCAGCTCCAGCAAGCGGCGCAAGCGGTTGTTGCGATTGATCACGCGGCGATACAGGTCGTTCAGGTCACTGGTCGCGAAACGTCCACCGTCCAACTGCACCATCGGGCGCAGATCCGGTGGGATGACCGGCAGCACGGTCAGGATCATCCACTCCGGCCGGTTGCCCGACTTGCGGAACGATTCGGCCACGCGCAGGCGCTTGGCTGCCTTCTTGCGGCGCTGCTTCGACTTGCTGATGCGAATCTCGTGGCGCAGTTCCTTGGCCATCTTGTTCAGGTCAATGCGGGCCACGACATCGCGAATGGCTTCGGCGCCCATGGCGGCATCGAACAGCGAGCTCCAGCGCTCCTGTAGTTCGCGGTAGCGGGTCTCGGTCAGCAGATCAAGCTCCTTGATGCTCTTGATCTCGGCCGCATCCTGATCATGGGTCACGCGCAGTTTTTCTTTTTCGCGTTCCACATCCCGGCGCTGACCTTCGCTCTTCTCGGACACCTCATGGCGGAAGCGGTCGCGCCGAGCAGCCGCCTGCAGACCAATCTGCGCCTTGTCCTGATCACCGGACTCCTTGATCTCGGTCAGGCGCTGCTGCATACTATCGCCCAGCCGATTCAGGCTGTGGCGGTCAATCGGCTCGCCGACCGGCACCAGGGCGTCACTCAGCCAGGGCAGGTTCACAGCCTCGGCCGCGACCTTGCCGATCTGGCCTTCCAATTGGCGTTGAATCTGGCTGCCCGTGCCCATCGCCTCGTTGGTCTTACGCGCCATCTCATCTTCGATGTCACCGATGCGGCGCGCTTCTTCATTGTCCAGGCGGGTCAGGGCATCGGCCAGGCGATGTTCATAATCGGCCAGCTTGGTCTGCAGGTCATTTTCCATGCGCTGCAGTTTGAGATTCAGATCGCGGTCGCGGCGCTGAATCATGCGCGCCCGCGCTTCCTCGTCTACCCGCGTAATGATGAACTGGGCAAAGTAGAGCACGCGCTCCAGGTTGCGCGGCGAGATGTTCAGCAGAAGGCCGAGCCGGCTGGGCACACCTTTGACGTACCAGATATGGCTGACCGGCGAGGCCAGCTCGATGTGCCCCATGCGCTCGCGGCGCACGCGGCTGGGCAGCACTTCGACGCCGCACTTATCGCATTTGATACCCTTGTAGCGCACACGCTTGTATTTGCCGCAGTAGCACTCCCAGTCCTTCGTGGGACCGAAAATTTTCTCACAGAACAATCCATCACGTTCGGGCCGCAGCGTCCGGTAGTTGATTGTTTCTGGCTTCAGGACTTCCCCGTGTGACCAGGAGCGAATTTGCTCCGGCGACGCCAGACTAATCCGAATCGCATCAAAATCGTTTACTTCCACGGTTACCCCCTATCGAAAGGCGCAACGCTGAACACCGCGCGTCGAACCGTTCGTTCGACGCGCGGCCTGCAGCATTTCTCAGTCGCGTCCGGCCATTGGCCCCGGTAAACTCAGGCTAAATCCCAGCTTCGGCAGGCGCTCATCGGTATCTTCCTTGCCAAACTGGATGATCTCGTCCTTCTCGTTGATGACCTCAACCGACAGGCCGAGCGATTGCAGTTCTTTCACCAGCACGCGGAACGATTCTGGAACGCCCGGCGCGGCAATCGGCTCGCCCTTGACAATTGATTCGTACGTCTTCACACGCCCGGTGACGTCGTCCGATTTGACCGTCAGCATTTCCTGCAGGATGTGCGCGGCGCCGTAGGCTTCCAGCGCCCACACTTCCATTTCTCCGAAGCGCTGACCGCCGAACTGCGCCTTGCCACCGAGCGGCTGCTGCGTCACCAGCGAGTACGGGCCGGTAGAGCGGGCATGCACCTTATCTTCGACCAAGTGTGCCAGCTTGAGCATGTAGATGATGCCCACGGTCACTGGGCGGTCGAAGCGATCACCTGTGCGGCCGTCATGCACCACCTGTTTGCCCGTCGTGGGTAGGGGCCAGCCGACTTTAAGGCTCACCTGCTCGGCCGCCTCATGCAAGGCTAATTCCGACAGGGCCAATGTCCCCGGGCTGGTGTCTGGATCGTAATACTTGATCCATTCGTGCAGGCAGACATCAATGGCCTGGGTGTCCGCGCGGTCGCGAAGGTCGCGATTGTAGGCCACATCCTCGAACATCAAAACGTCATCGGGATGATACCCCTGATCTCTCAGCCACTCGCGCAGCGTGGCGCGACGTGCAAAGGTCGTATCTCTGAGCACCAGTTCCGGGTCATACCCGCGCTCCGACAGGAAATCAATCAGGAAGCGGGTACGGGCATCGGCATCATCCTCGATCTCTTCGGCGGGGATACCTTGTGCCGCCACCCAGTGCCAGGCTCGCTGCGAGGCGTCGCGCCAGGCCAGGTCAATCAACCAGGCACGGGCCAGTTCGGCCTCGATCTCGCGCTCCTTGGCGCCATCGAAAACGGGGGTGTTGGTGCGGAAGCCCAAGCGGTCGGCTGCCCAGCCCAAGTGGGTTTCCAGCACCTGACCGATATTCATACGGGCCGGCACGCCCAACGGATTGAGGATGATGTCCACCGGTGTGCCATCCTCCAGGTAGGGCATGTCTTCCACTGGCACGATCTTGGAGATGACACCCTTGTTGCCGTGACGGCCGGCCATCTTGTCACCTTCCATGATCTTGCGCCGTTGTGCCACACTGACGCGCACCATTTTTTCCACGCCTGCCGGTAGGTCGCGGTAGTCATCGCGGCCAAAAACCTTGATGTCTACCACTTTGCCTTTTTCGCCGTGGGGCAGACGCAGCGAGGAGTCCTTGACCTCACGCGCCTTTTCGCCAAAAATGGCTCGCAGTAATTTTTCTTCTGGCGTCAGTTCGGTTTCACCCTTCGGTGTAATCTTGCCGACCAGGATGTCGCCCGGTCCCACCTCGGCGCCGACGCGAATCACGCCTTCCTCGTCCAGGTCCTTCAGTGCATCCTCACCCACGTTGGGAATATCGCGGGTGATTTCTTCCGGCCCCAGTTTGGTATCGCGCGCTTCCACCTCATGCTTTTCGATGTGGATGGAGCTATATTTGTCTTCCATGACCATGCGTTCACTGATCAGGATGGCGTCTTCGTAATTGCCGCCGTCCCAACTCATGAAGGCCACCAGTACATTTTGCCCTAGCGCCAGTTCACCGACCTCCGTCGAGCTTGAATCGGCCAGGACGGCGCCCTCACGCACCCACTGGCCCTTGCGGACGACAGGGCGCTGGTCAATGCAAGTGGACTGGTTCGAGCGGTTGAATTTGCGCAGCGCGTAGACGCGGCGACTGCCATCCTCTTCCAGGATCGTCACATCTCGACCGGTCACGCTGGTAACCTCGCCCGGTTTGCGGGCAACCACCACCTGACCAGAGTCCACGGCCGCCTGGTATTCCATGCCGGTGCCGACGATGGGGGCTTCGGGGCGCAACAGGGGAACGGCCTGGCGCTGCATGTTCGATCCCATCAGCGCGCGGTTGGCATCGTCATGCTCCAGGAACGGAATCAACGCGGCTGACACGCTGACGCTCTGTTTGGGCGACACGTCCATGAACTCGATACGCTCCGGCACCTCGAACAGGAAATCCTTGCTGTGGCGCGCCGATGCGCGTGGGTTGAGGAACTCGCCACGGCTATTGAGCGCGGCGCTGGCCTGCGCAATGGAAAAACTCTCTTCCTCATCGGCCGTTGCGTAGACGACGTTCGTGGAGGCGAAGGACTTGACCCGCACCTCGCTGTAGGCCTCAGCATAAGACGCGATCAACTCAGCCATGTCCGCGGTAATTTCCGTCTCTGGCTCGGCAATCACATCCTTGCTGATGGGATCAACCAGACGTTCGCGCAGGATTCGGCCCGTCAGGTTGTCGGCGCGGTTGGGCACCGCGCTGAAGACGCGGCGGTACGGGGTTTCGATGAAACCATACTCATTGACCCGTGCAAAGGTCGCCATCGAGCCGATCAAGCCGATGTTGGGGCCTTCCGGCGTCTCGATGGGGCAGATACGGCCATAGTGGCTGTGGTGAACGTCGCGCACGTCAAAGCCGGCGCGTTCACGACGAAGACCGCCAGGTCCGAGGGCGCTCAATCGGCGCTTGTGGGTTAACTCGGCCAGTGGGTTGGTCTGATCCATGAACTGGCTGAGCTGGCTGCCGCCGAAGAATTCACGCGTTGCAGCCACCACCGGGCGAATGTTGACCAGTGCCAGCGGCGTGACCTGCTCCGGGTCACGCGTACTCATACGCTCGCGCACCACGCGTTCCATGCGCAGCAGGCCGATGCGCAGCTGATTCTGAATCAACTCGCCCACGGTCTTCACGCGGCGATTACCCAGGTGGTCAATGTCATCCTCGGCAAAGACGCCGTTGTTCACCTGGATGATGCGTGCGATGACCGCAACCAGGTCTTCCTTGGTCAGGATGCGGGTCGCCAGCGGCACCTGCGAAGCCAGCCGTTTGTTCAGCTTGTAGCGCCCAACCTTGCCCAGGTCATAGCGACGCGGCACAAAGAGCAGGTTCTGCATGAAACTACGGGCGTTATCCTCGGTTGGCGGGTCGCCAGGGCGCAACTTTTTGTAGAACTCCAACAAGGCGTCGCGCATGCCCTTTTCGGAATCGCCACGGTTGGGCGTCGAGGTGGGGTCGCGTTCCAGGGTTGCGCTGATGTACTGATGTTCGGGTACCGTATCCACGTCCCGGAACAACTCGTAGATTTCTTCATCGCTACCAAAGCCGATGGAGCGCAGCAGAATCGTGACCGGCAGCTTGCGTTTGCGGTCCACCTTGACCGAAATGATATCACGCTTGCTGGTCTCGAACTCAAGCCAGGCGCCGCGGCTGGGGATCAGCTTGGCAGCACACAGCTCGCGGCCGGTGGTGCGGTCTTCATCCACTTTGAAGTACACACCAGGCGAACGAATGAGCTGGCTGACCACCACGCGCTCCGCGCCGTTGATGACAAAGGTGCCATTCTCGGTCATGAGCGGGAAATCACCCATGAACACATCTTGTTCGGGAATCTCACCGGTGGCCTTGTTGATCAGGCGTACCTTGATCCACAGCGGCGCGGCAAACGTCATATCGCGATCGCGACAATCTTTCTCTGAATACTTTGGTGTACCAAACCAAAAATCACCAAAATGCAATTCTAATTGCTTGTTGAAGCTTACAATCGGCGAAATCTCTTCGAGTAATTCGCGTAATCCTTCGGCCTTGAACCATTCAAAGGCTTCCAACTGGACTTCGATCAACGGTGGTAGGGGGTGAACATCATGGATACGACCATAGTTCTTGCGAAAAGCCGGTATGTTCTGGCGACCAGTGGCAAAGTTCGTCATGCGCTCTCCACTCCTTAGATCAGGCTCGCATCAACCGATGCCGTGGTTGTGCAATCTGTCAGTCAACTGGCAGGTAGATCGGAAGGCAATACTGGGCCTGCCGCTGTCCAGATATTGCCCATTAAACAACAAATGACCCATCTTGCGGATAGGTCTTCGTGACCCAATTCCTCCGCGGATGGGTGTCTCTCGATAACAACTTCATGATAGGCCATGGACAACGTGCAGATGCACTGCGTGCAAGCAGCAATTATAGCGTGGACGACGCGCTGTGTCAAAAAAAGCTACCGCCATCGGTGCGGTGCGGTGCGGTGCGGCGGCGCGGGCCTGGCTGGCTGCCGGTCAGGAGACGGACAGGATCGGCGTGTTGTCGGCCGGTAGGCAGCCGTCAACCAGGGCCGACACCGCGCCCGCGCCGCTGCCGGGGCACAGCCAAACCAGAAACTCGCTGTTGCCGGCCGGCCCGGTAATTGGCGAACGAATCAGCCCCAGGATATCCAACTGTTGGCGCTGTGCCCAGGTCAGCGTTTGGGTGAGCACAGCCCAGTGTACACGCGTGTCTTTGATGACACCACCCTTGCCCACCTGCTGCTTGCTGGCCTCGAACTGCGGCTTGATCAGTGCCACGATGCTGCCGGTGGGGGCACGCAACCAGGGCGCCACGGCCGGGATGACCAGGTTGAGGCCGATGAATGAGACATCAATCGTAACCAGGTCAACCAGGCAATCACCCGGCAGGCTGGATAGATAACGCACGTTGGTGCGCTCCAGCACCGTCACGCGGGCGTCTTGACGCAGTTTCCAGGCCAACTGCCCGTAGCCCACATCAATCGCCAGGACATGCGCGGCGCCGCGCTGCAACAGGCAGTCGCTGAAGCCGCCCGTGGACGCACCGACATCCGCGCAGATTAGCCCATCCACCGGAATGGCAAAGGCATCGAGGGCTGCTGCCAGTTTGATGCCGCCCCGGCTGACGTAGGCCGCCCCTTGCTGCACCGTCACCTGGGCCGTGTTTTTCACCAGGGCGCCGGCTTTGTCGGTCACGGCGCCGTCAACCATGACCTGCCCGGCCAAAATCAGCCCACGTGCCTGCGCCCAGTTCGCGGCCAGGCCCCGTTCCATCAACAGGGTATCTATCCGCTGTTTGCTCACGCGCGTTGCTCTGACTCCTGGGGCAATGACATCATCTGCGCCTGCATCCTGCCAAGTTGGTTTGACGAAGCGGGCGGTTTACGGTAAGATGTGGCCCTATGTCTGAAACCACAACCTCTCATAACGGCAACCAGCCACTGGTCATTCTACGTGCCCTCTTCAGGGCCATGCGGCCGCGACAATGGCCGAAAAACGGCTTCGTGTTCGCCGCACTGATTTTCGATGGGCAGCTCTTCAGCATAGATTCCTTCTTGCGCACCGTGGCGGCCTTTGTCTGTTTCTGTGCGGTCTCGAGCGCCGGTTATCTCATCAATGACCTGGCTGACATCGAAAAGGATCGGCAGCATCCCACCAAACGCCTGCGCCCGCTGGCGGCCGGTATCTTGCCGCCGTGGGTCGCTGTCGCGGCGGCGGCGGTGCTCATGGCCGTCTGTCTGCCAGCTGCCTACCGACTTGACAGCCTCTTCAGCGCGATCCTCCTCGGCTATCTGGCGCTGACGCTATCGTACACCTTCTATCTGAAGCACATCGTCATCGTTGATCTGATCGTGGTCGCGGCCGGGTTTGTGCTGCGTGTGGCCGGCGGGGTGGCCGTGATTCGTGTCGCTCGCTTTTCGCCCTGGATGTATGTCTGCATGGGGTTGCTGGCCCTGTTCATGATCATGGGCAAGCGGCGTCACGAACTCAACCTGTTGACCGCCAGCGCAGCCAGCCATCGCGCCATCCTCGAAGACTACACGGTGCGTTTTCTGGACGAGATGATCGCCATGGTCACGGCCTCCCTGGTGATGGCCTATTCGCTTTACACCTTCTCTGCGCCCAACATGCCGGCCAACCACGCGATGATGCTCACCATTCCCTTTGTGATTTACGGGCTTTTTCGCTATCTCTATTTGATCCACGTGCAGGGCCAGGGCGGCGCGCCTGAAGAACTGCTGCTGCGCGACTGGCCCTTGCTGATTGATGTGGTGCTCTGGGTCGCGGTGGTCATCGCCGCACTCTACTTCTGGCGTTAAGCGGGCAGGCGCAAGGCCATGCCCGCTTTTTTTCATCTATTTCCGGCCTTCGGAAGTCGGTCGCAACGCACCTGCGCAGACTTCCGAAGGCGGTTTTTTCGTCCCTTACTTATCCCTTACTTCGTGGTCTCGGACACCCCGTTCTCCTGCAAGAACTGGCGCCACGGTCCGCTCATGCCATCATCAGTGACGCCGTAATAGACGTGCAGGGTGTCACCAATGCGCTGCACCAGGTCGTAGCGCATCTTGCCGGCCCGCTTGCTGGCCTGCCACAGCCCAATGTCGCCGACCCACTGCATACGGTCTGCCTGTAATGGGTTGGTTTCATGCTGGGCAATGGCGTAACTCCACAGTTTGCGCGCCGACTTGGGCGTGACGTTGCGGATGACGCCGCCGTTGCGCAGGTCTTTGATGACATAACTCGTTGAGCCGCGACCGGCTTCGGCCTCCAGAATCTCTACGCCCACGCGCGGCGGACGCAGTGTGCCATCGTCCGGGGTCACCAGCGCCAACGCGGCCGCCGCCATTTCGTCTGCCTCGTCGTCGCGCACCGCATCGCTTTCAGGCTCGGCTGGCGCTGGCCGCTCGAACGGGACAGGAAGCTCGGCCAGTTCGGGCGCCGCAGTGATCGTCAACGTTTCGCTGGCGGCCTTGGGCTTGCGCCGCGGGGCCTTGGCCGGAGCTGCCTTCTTGTCGGCCGTGGCTTCGGTGCTGATTTCTGCCCGCATTTGATCGAGCAGGGTGGCGCGCACGAGCTGCACAATTTCGTCACGTACCGCCATGCTCGTTTCGGCTTCCTGGCGCACGTAAATTTTGTTGTCATCCAGGCAGTAGGGCTTTTCCTTGCCCTCCGTCACCATGACGCGCAGCACTGGGCGCGCCTGTGATTCCAACACGTCCACGGTGGCGTCGAGCGGCGGCACGATCTTGCTCTGGATTTCCAGCTTCAGCGCGACGATCGCTTCGTCCGCCCCTTCCACCCCGGTGGGTGTGCCTTTGCGCGTGGCGCTTACGCCCACGTAGACCGTGCCGCCGTTGGTGTTGGCGAAGGCCACGACGTCGCTCAGAATGGCGGTCAACCGGCCGCCGGAGCGGGTCCAGGTTTCATGAAACGACTGCACGATATTGGGGCCTTGCTCGCGTGCAGCAGCGATGTAGTCGAACGGTTCCTTCTTTGGGCGATAGGGTCGTGTCAGCGCAAAATCGCTGCCCTTGAGCACCTCGGCAATGGCTTCGAAGGAAATATCGGATAATGAGATTTCGGTCGCGCGGTCGCCGATGCCCAGAATATGCTTTTCGCTTGGGGATCGGTGGAGGCGATGCGCATCTGAGCCTTGAATGCAGTGCATGCGGCGAGGATATTCTGGTTTAGAGCCGTTGTAGAAACTGTCGGTCGCGCGCCGGCTGCGGCTGTCCAGGTCGGTCACTTCCAGGGCGTGCAGGTGAGAGTCTTGCGTGTAGGCAATTTTGGTCTGGCCGCCAAAGGGGAAATCGCGCATGGCAACGCCGTGGGTCGAATTGGCGTGGGCCGCGATAGCCAGGCCGCCCGCTTCATCAATCAGCTTGTAGGCCGTCAGCACATCGGTGGTGGCGCCTACCTCGGTTGAGCCAACATCCAGCTTAGTTGCCGGCACATTGAGGCGCAGGAGCAGTAGTTCCAGTTCACGGATCGAAGTCTCTGGCGGAAAAATGCCGAGGATGTGAAAGCCGAACGTGGCTGTAAATTCGAAGCCCGGCAGGACCAACAGCTTGTTGCCGATGCGGCGGTATTCGTCGAGCGTGCGTTTTTCTTGCGGGCGCAGGCGTCCTTGTTCTTCCAGCCAGCCCAGGCGTTCAATGTCCTGGCGCAACTGCGCGATGCCCGCGACGGTGTTGTGATCGGCGATGGCTACGATGTCGAGGCCACGAGCCTCGCACTTTTGCAACCAATCGAGATAGGTGGTGTTTGGCTCCTGCCAGTCGGCCGAAGCCGGCGTGTGCAGGTGCATGTCCATACACCACCATTGACGTTTGAGAGTCTTTTTCGGTGCCAAATTGGGTACCCTTCTCCTTTCAGGTTCAATCATACCAATAATTTTCTGAAGAAGGGTTCGTAAAAACTGCACTTCCCGTATTTCTCAGCGTTTTCTCGGCAAGATGCGGGAGCTCATTCTTTTGCGAACCCTCATTCTCTCCTTTCTGCCTTCTCAAGGCTGGATTATCACTGCCGGCGTCTGTTCTGTGTGGGCGCCAAGGGCCGCCGGTGGCTCCAGGGCGGCCTGAAAAACATCGGACACAGACTCCACCATCACGAAGCGAATCTTCTGACGCACCTCATCCGGCAAGTCATCCAGATCAGGCTCGTTGCGCTTGGGCATGATGACGGTGTCCAGCCCGGCCCGTGATGCGGCCAGCACTTTTTCTTTGAGGCCGCCAATCGGCAGAACTTGCCCGCGCAGGGTAATTTCTCCCGTCATGGCCACGTTGGAGCGCACCAGGCGACCGGTCAGCAGGGACGCCAACGCCGTGGCTATGGTCACGCCGGCCGAGGGGCCATCCTTGGGCACCGCGCCGGCCGGAATGTGCAGGTGGATATCGCTCTTGTTGAAGAAATCCTCGTCCACGCCCAAGTCACGGCTCATAGAGCGCACGAAGCTCAGGGCCGCTTGCGCCGATTCCTTCATCACCTCGCCCAGTTGGCCGGTCACGATGAAGCCCTTGTTGCCCGCCATACGCGTGGCTTCGATGAAGAGGATGTCTCCCCCCACCGCCGTGACCGCCAGGCCGGTGGCTACGCCAGGTCGCTCCGTGCGCTCAGCCACCTCATTGTAGAATTTGGCCTTACCCAGGTATTCGGTCAGATTGTCCACGGTAATCGTGATCGTCGGCAGCGTCCCGTCGCTGCTGGGGCCGCGTTCCGCGGCGCGTGTGGCGATCTTGCGGCAGATCTTGCCGATTTGTCGCTCCAGCGCACGCACGCCTGCCTCGCGCGTGTGCTCCGTAATCATCCGGTGCAGCGCCGCCTCTTCGAAGATGACCTCGCTGGCGTGCAGGCTATTTTCGCGCAACTGGCGTGGAATCAAATAACCCTGGGCAATTTTCACCTTCTCCAGTTCGGTGTAACCGGAGAGCTGCAGAATTTCCATGCGGTCGAGCAATGGATCAGGGATCGTTTCCAGCCAATTGGCGGTGGTAATGAAGATGACCTGTGACAGATCGAATGGCACGTCCAGATAATGGTCGCGAAATTCGCTATTCTGCTCAGGATCGAGCACTTCCAGCAGGGCCGCGGACGGGTCGCCGCGGAAGTCACGCCCTAACTTGTCCACCTCATCGAGCATGAAGACAGGGTTGCGGCTTTCCACGCGACGCAGCATCTGCAGGATGCGCCCTGGCATGGAGCCAATGTAGGTGCGACGGAAGCCGCGTACTTCGGCCTCGTCATGGATGCCACCCAATGCCAGGCGCACGAACTTGCGATCCAGCGCCCGTGCAATGGAAAGCCCCAGGCTCGTCTTGCCCACGCCGGGCGGGCCGACAAAGCACAGGATGACGCCTTCGCGTTGCTTGCGGATCAGGTCGGGATGTTCGTCTTCGGCCGCAAACTGCCCCTTGCGCTCCACGCGCAGCTTGCGCACCGCGAGGAATTCCAGGATGCGCTCCTTGATTTCCTTGAGGTCATAGTGATCTTCGTCCAACACCTGACGGGCGTGCGCAATATCGAGGTTGTCCTCTGTCACCATCTGCCAGGGCAGGCTGACCATCCAGTCCAGGTAGGTCTTGATCACACCATATTCGGCGGCTTGGGGGGGCATCTTGCGCAGACGCTCCAACTCGCGCTTGGCTTCCTTCTGCGCCTCCGCCGGCATGCCGGCCTGGGCGATGCGCTCGTCCAGGTCTTTGATCTCAGCCGCCTGCTCATCCTCCTCGCCCAGCTCTTTCTGAATGGCCTTCAGTTGCTCGCGCAAATAGAACTCGCGCTGCATCTTTTCCATTTCATTCTGGGCTTCGGACTGAATCTTACGGCCCAACTCCAGGACTTCCAGTTCTTTGGAGAGCAGCGAATTGAGCTTGATCAGCTTATCGCGCACCCGGTTGATTTCCAGGATCTCCTGTGCATCGGCCAGTTCCAGGCGCAGGCTGGAAGCGATCAGATAGACGAGCTGGCGCGCATCCTCTACGTTCATGGCCGCCATCTCCAATTCGTCCGGCAGGTGCGGCACCAGTTGAATCAGGCGGCGAAACAGGTCCTGTGCGTTGCGCGACAGCGCCTCAACCTCAACCGAGTCCTCTTCCGCATCCACTTCCGCCATCACCTGCGCCCGTAGGAAAGGCTCATCCTGGATATAGCGGCCCACCCGAATACGCTCCAAGCCCTGCACGATCAGGCGGATGGTGCCATCCGGCGCGCGCAGCAGGCGGTGTACCACCGCGGCCGTGCCGATTTCATACAGGTCTGCGGGCGTTGGTTCTTCAGCGTCGGGGTTGCGGCTGGTCACCAGGCCAATGACCCGGCTGTCATCCGCCGCTGATTCGACCAGGCGAATCGAACGCTCCTGCCCGACCGTCAGCGGCAGCCACATCATCGGGTAGACCACCACCCCGCGCAAGGGCAAAATGGGCAGATCGTTTGGAATATGGCTTTCGTCATCAAACCCGTTGACATGCGGGCTGGCAACCGGCTCGATGATCGTATTCTGTTCGTCAGTTGACTTCTTGCGTCCCCGATCGCGTCCAAATAGTGGCACGATCAACCTCCTTGTTCAGGCAACAAAGTACAAGGCGTCATTGTACCACAAGCCGGGGTGAGCGGCAATCACAGATCATCCCGCGGTCTGCCCCCGAATTCTGCCTCTTGACAGCGCGCCGCGCGCGTGGTATGCTGTCACCAGTCACAAGCCTGCCCCCCGCCTTCCGAGTCGTCTCTCGCCGCCGGAAGTCCCTGGCGAGAGTGTTTTCTCCCGCCCGCGACCTCCTTCAGCAGTCAGCGGTTTCCCAGACTTCGGATTTCTCGAAGAAACCCGAAGCCTTCCGGGAATCTCCCTGACCCGTCCTGTTTCGATTGCTGCATGAAAGGAGTCCGTGGTCATGTTCCATCTCACCTCTTCACGCTCGCGTTTGTCCAATTCACGCGCAACGCCTCTGTCTTCCAAGACCGCCGTCAGTCTTTCCAGGAGCCTGGTAAGCCGTTTAACCTTATGTTGTCTTTGCATTTGCCTGCTCGGACAGCCGATTGTGGCGGCCCAACCACCATCCATGCTGCCAGCGAGAACAACCTTCACGCTTGCGCATGAGGAAGCAGGCTCGATTCGTGCGCAGGTGCAGCCAACTGCAGCCCCTTTCTCTCGAGTGGCGCTTGATCTGCTCAGCATGACCGGTGGCGGGGGGAGCGCCGTGTTCATCAGTGGCAACTACGCCTATCTTGGCGTTGGCGCACGCATGGTGATTCTGGACATCAGCGACGCCGCCCACCCGCAAAAGCTTGGCTCCAGCGCCATCTTGCCCGACGTTGTCACGGCGATCACCGTCGTGGAGCGCCTGGCTTATGTTGTCTATCGCAGCGGCGGACTCCGGATCATCAACGTTACCGATCCGTTCACACCCGTTCGCGTCGCGGATTACGATCTACCTAGTTTCAGTGAGAACATCACGGTGGCTGGAGGTCTCGCGTTTGTTGCAAACTCGGAAAGTGGATTGTATATCCTGGATGTTACCACCCCCGAAACGCCCAGGCTGGTCGGACGCTTCGCCAGCCGCAGCGCAACCAACGGCATTGCAGTTGTTGGACACCTGGCCTATGTTGCAGATAGTAGTGGGGCGCTGCTGGTCGTGGATGTCACGAATCCGGCTGCGCCTGTACTTCGGGGATCGATTGTGCTCAGCGGCCAGACAACCGATGTGATTGTTGCCGGGACCTATGCGTACCTGAGCTATAACGCGGGTATCCTGGTCGTAGACGTGAGCGATCCTGGCCGCCCTGTCGGTCGCAGTTTTCTGAATTTGCCTGGCTACAGCCTCGATCTGGCGCTTGAGGGGTCGCGACTGTTCGTGGCCGGACACGGCGCTGGTCTGCACGTCGTTGATATCAGCAATCCCCTGGGGCCATACTCCCTGGGGAGTTACAGCACGCACGGCGCGGCTCTCACCGTCCAGGTCAAGGATGAGCAAGCCTACGTCATGACCGACAGCGCCGGCCTGGTGATCTTCGATGTGCATCAGGTCAGTTCCTTTTCAGTGGCAAGCATCCTGGGGATGTCCGATTTTGTTTGGGATGTGGCAGTGCGCAACGATCTGGCGCTGGTGTCGCTCGGCCAAGCCGGTTTCGAAGCCGTTGATGTGAGTGATGTGCGCCACCCTCGCCGCTTGGGCGCCTTCGATACTCCCGGAGACGCAAGGCATATCGCGTTCGATGATCGGGGACTGGCCTATATTGCGGACAGTGAAAGCGGTCTCGTCATCATTGATGTGGCAGATCCAGCCAAACCTCGATTGCTCAGCATTCTGTCTTCGCATCGAGTATCTTGGGTAGACGTCAGCGGGACACTGGCGTATGTCGCTGCCGAAGAGGATGGACTGCTCATCGTAGATGTTTCCGACCCAATGTCTCCCACGATCCGGGGAGTTTACGCCACCGCAGGCAGGGCATTCCGCGTGCGGTTTCGGGACAGCCTGGTATGGCTTGCTGAAGACGACAATGGACTCTTGATAATAGATGTCAGTCACCCTGCCCAGCCGATTCTGCGCGGTCGCTACAACACAGGCCTTAACGTCTCCGATTTTGATTTGCAGGGAAACCTCGCCTTTTATGCCTCCTCTTTAGGTCTGCATATCCTCGACATTAGTGACCCAGCAAATCCTCGCCTTCGTGGTCGTTTTGAGGATACTGGGGTTGCGCGGGTGCAAGTATTCGGAGATCAGGCCTACTTGGTCAGTACCACCGGCATACGGGTCCTTGACATCCGCGACCCAAGTCGGCCAGTCTCTTTGTTCCTGTATGCACCGCCCTATGGCGGGGCCAGGGGATTCGTCGTCACCCGCTATTTTATCTACCTGGCTGTGGATGTCTGGGGTCTTATGATCCTGGACAGAGAGTCTCTTCATTTACCCGGTCAATTGGCGCGGTATCGGGAACCTGAGCCTGCGAATTCGAGTCCGTTTGCCGTGCAGGAAAGTTCGGTCTTCGTCGAAGGCGCACGGGCCAACCTGCAGGCCTTCGATCTCAGCGACCCGGCGCGGCCATCGCTCCGCTTTACGCTTCCGGTCTATGGTGGGATCGAGGCCTTAGCAATGAGCGGTGACCTGCTGTTGGTGGCGAACCGCACCGGCCCACTGCAGTTGGTGGATGTGGACCTGGCGGGCAGTCCGGGCGTTGTGGGGACATACAACCCGGAATTGTATAGGATTCAGGAGACAGTGACAGCCTCTGGATACGCCTACGTATCGGGATACCGCATGCCGCATCCCTATCATAGGATCCAAATCATTGATCTTCATCGGCCGTCCAATCCCGCCCTGATGTCCGAATTCGAAGCTCCGCCGAATGGATTTGTTTTGAAGACTGCAGGCACAACCTTATTTGTCGCCGGCACCGACCTGACGCTATTTGATGTCAGCAACCCCGCAAACCCAACCGTCCTGGGAACGTGCTGTCACGAGAGCTCCTATCGCGATCTGGACATTGTCAACGGACTTGTCTATGCAGTACGGTGGAGTAGGGTGGACATCCTCGATGTTCACAACCCGACACAGATCGTTGAACTTGGGTCATATGTCTTTCCAGAAGATCCTTTGCTCAGTTCAGTCGCTTTGGTTGGCGCTAACCTCCTGGTTGGCTCCACGTGGGGTATCTTCATCTTCGACGTATCACACCCCTCTGCTCCGCGCCTGATTGGCTACCAATCGCTCCCCGGCGGCGTCAACAAGCTATCTGCTCAAGGAGATAGGGTGATCGTCAGCGGTGGCGGCGGTCTCACCGTTCTGGCCGCGACAACTCTGTCACACCCTCAGTTCTTGCCTTACCTGGTGCGGTAGCGCCGGGATAGTGGGAGCAGCACGACGATCACGAAGCACCGGCCGTGGGGGAATCGCCATGAAGGCAGAAGCTCGATTCGTGAAAATTAGTGAAATTCGTGGCAGAGAAAACTGGGAGGATTCTTGCCACGAATTGCACGAATTGACACGAAGGCAGAAGCTCGATTTGTGCAAATTCGTGTAATTCGTGGCAGAGAAAGCTGGGCGGATCTTTGCCACGAATTGCATGAATTGACACGAATCAAGGCTGACTGACCAGCGATTCGGCGAAACAAGCCACGTGGGGTAAAATGGCAGGGGCAAAGTGCAAAACGACATTCGACAATCGAGAAGGGATGGATGAGATGAGTGAACCGGCGACGACGACGCAGTTGGTTGAGGAGAGTGTGGTGCAGTTTGCGGAACACCTGGCCGCGGACAGTCCTGCGCCGGGGGGCGGTAGTGCGGCGGCGCTGGCCGGCGCGTTGGCGGCCAGCCTGACCGGCATGGTCGGCCGGTTGACTACGGGACGCGCCAAGTTTGCCGAGGTGGATGCCACCATGCGCGCCATCGCAACCCAGGCGGATGCGCAGCGCGCCGCTTTGTTGACGTTGGTTGATGCTGACGCGGCGGCGTTCGAGGAGGTGATGGCGGCCTTCCGTTGGCCCAGGGCAAGCGCAGAGCAGAAAGCCGCGCGCAGCACCGCCATCCAAGCGGCCTACAAGGGCGCCATTGCCGTCCCGCTGCAAACACTGACCGCGGCCGTGGACCTGCTGCGCCTGCTCGTCATCGTGACCGAGATCGGCAATCCCAACGCCATTACCGATGGCGGCGTTGGCGCGCTGCTGGCCGAGGCGGCCGCCCAGGGCGCGGCGCTCAACGTACGCGTCAATCTCAGCGCGCTGCAGGATGCCGATCTTGTCGCCGCCACCGCCGCGCAGGTGGATGAACTGCTGGCGCAGGCGGCGCAGTTGCGCGGCCAAGCCCTGACGCAGGTACTGCAGAGGTTGTCTGCTTGACGCGCACGACAGCGGCGGGAGACCGGCTGCCACCTGCTGGCCGTGTTTTCCTGCTCTATTTTGTCCTGACCCTGGCGCTGACCTTCCCGCTGATTTTGCACCTGGACGCTGCTATCCCTGGCGATGGCTTCGATGGCTGGCAGAACTACTGGAACTTCTGGTGGTTGCGGCAGAGCCTGGTCGAGCTGCCGCGTGATCCGTTTGTCACGGATCTGCTGTACCATCCCACCGGCGTCAGCCTCTATTTCCACACCCTCAACCCGTTCAACGGCCTTGTGACGCTGCCGCTGCAAGTGGCCGGTAATTTGTTCCTGGCCTACAATGGCGCTGTCCTGTTGGCCTTTGCCACCGGCGGCCTGGGCGCGTACCTGCTGACCCTGGCGATCTTTGCGCACGACTCAGCCCCCAAATCCAGGAAACAACGCCTGTTCTGGCCCGCTTTCATTGCCGGGCTGATCTTCACCTTTGCGCCCTATCATCTGGCGCACCTGCTCGGCCACATGCAGTTGATCGCGCTGCAATGGATCCCCTTCTATGTGCTCTACCTGGGGCGTGGGCTGCAACGCGCCCGCCGCGGCGCCCTCACCCGCGCTGACCTGCTCAAGCCTGGCCTCTTCCTGATCCTGGTTGGCTTGTGCGACTGGTACTACGTCCTCTACTGCCTGCTCTTCACCGTCCTGGCTCTGCTGGCCGCTTGGTTCGCGCTGTGGCGTGCGCCTGGCCGGCACGCTGAGGCTCCTGTGACCGCCCTGCGCTTGCTTGCCGTGCCGCTGGCGGCCGGCTTGCTGTTCGCCTTGTTTCTGATCCCGTTGTGGCTGCCGATGCTGCGTGAGGCGCGCAACGCCAGCTTCATGGTGCCGCTGCGCAGCGAAGCGGTGCGCTTGTCGGCCGATCTGTTGGGCTTTGTCATCCCCCAAGGTTTTCACCCGCTGTGGGGGCAAGCCGTGCGCGCCTGGGCTGATCGCACCTTCACCAGCAGCTTCAGCGAGTACAGCATCTTTGCCGGCTTCGTGCCGCTGCTGTTGGCCGTTGCCGGCGTCGGGTCGAACTGGCGACAGGCCCGCTTCTGGCTGCTGATTGCGCTCGTGTTTGCCATTTTGGCCCTCGGCCCGGTGCTGCACATCGCCGGCCACAGCGACCTTCTGCCCGGCGGAGGCACGTTGCCCCTGCCGCACGCCTGGCTCTACGATCATGTGCCCTTCATGCGCATCGCGCGCAGCGTCAGCCGCTTCGATGTGATGGTAATGCTGGCCCTGGGCCTGCTCGCCAGCCGTGGGGTCATGGCGCTCCAGGCACGCTTGCCCCGTGCGCAACGCTGGCTGGGGCCGCTGTTGGCCGCGCTCGTTCTGTTTGAATTTTGGCCCGCGCCCTACCCGCTGTCGCCGCCGGACACCCCGGCCTGGTACAACACCCTGGCGCAGACGCCCGGTCACGGCGCAGTGCTCAACCTGCCCATGAACTGGGATCGTCCCGGTTATCTGCTCTATCAGACCGTGCATGGCCGCCCGCTGACCGTTGGCTATATCAGCCGCGATGACCCGCGCACGCTGACGACGCGCGCGCCAGTTCTGCAGGGCCTGCGTGCGTTGGGGCCAGACATTCTGGATGTTGATTTGACGCGTGTTGGCCCCAGCGTCCTCAGTTGGCTCGATGTGGATTTTGTGGTGCTCGATTTTTACAAGATGCCGGGCGAACGGGAGCGGGCGCCGACCGTGGCGATGGCCGAGGCGCTGTTTGCGCAGGCTGCGCCCGTGTATGCAGACGAACGGCTGCGCGTCTACCAGGTGACGCGGCCGGCGGCGCCGGCGCCGTTTCCGGTGTTGGGCGCCGGTTGGGGCGAACGCACGCTGATGGGCGACCAGGTGTGGCGGGAGATAGCGCCCACCGCCACCCTGCACGTGATGCATGGGGCCAGCGCCGCGGCCATGCACATCAGCATCAGCGGCCCCGACGGCGCAACCCTGCGGATCATGGGGCCGGATGGCGGCGTGGTCGGCCAGGCGCTGCTATCAACCACCTGGCAGACCATGACCGTCCCCCTGGCGCTGACGGGCGCTGCCGTCCTGACCCTGCAACATGACGCCGTGGATGGGGTGCGCGTGCGGCGATTGGCGCTGGAGGCTCGCCCGTAGCACGCATCACCACGGCTGCTCATGCCGCGGCCGCGCCGATCATCAGGCGGCGGATTCGGCGCTGGGCGTCTCCAGCTCGTCGAAAGCGCGCATCAGATCGGTATGGCTGATGATGCCGACCAGGCGCCCGTGTTCCATCACCGGTATCGGGTTGGCGTTTTTTTCCACCATCAGGGTGGCCACCTCTTCCAGGTCAGTATCGGGATGGCAGGTCTTGACCGGCGTTGACATGATGTCGCGCGCGGTGGTGCCCAGGATGCGGCGCACAATCTCCTGATACTCACGTTGACCACCGAGCGGAATTTGGGCGTCAAGCAAGGGGAGGTAGCGCGGGTAGTGCGGCCGGGCATGGCGGGCAATCAGGTCAACTTCTTTGACAATGCCTACGAGCGTGTCCCCCTCGAAGACCGGAACACCGCTGATGGCCACGGTGCGCAGGATGCGCGCAATATCGGCGATGGGCGTGCTCGCCTGAACAATGACAACATTGGTTGTCATAACGTCGCGGGCTTGCATGATGTCCTCCTTGTGTGTGGTTGTTGCATCTATCAGACCGCGATTCACTATGAGTATGATACCAATCAATTGTGATTTGTGCAAGGTCACTGGGCGAGGCGCGGCGCTCTGCTGCAAGCGGGCACAAATTGCGCCTGTTTCCTTGGGCGGAAAAGTGGGGCCTATTCCCGCTTGCAGTCTATTTGCAGGCGGCTTGACAAAAGGCGTATCGGCGGGTACGATGAACGCGAAGGAAACACCGATGCGACGAACAGGACTCTGGATGGCTTGCCTGCTGGCTCTGTTGCTGGCCGGCTGTGCCAATGAGCAAAAGACAGCTACCCCGGACCCCGCGCCGACGCTGACGCTGACACCGGCGCCAACGGCCACGCTCAGCGCGGCCGCGGCGCAGGAGAACCTGGCGCTGACTCCTGCACTGGAGCTGGCGCCCGATGTCGAGGCGGCGATGGCGGCCATGGATCGCCTGGCGAGCTATCGCACCTACACCCGCTACGATTTCAGCGAGAAAGTCAGCGCCAGCGCGGTCGCTTCCGGCACGATCAGCATCACGGTGGAGTATGTGCGCCAACCGCAGGAAGCGCAGCGAGTTTTGATGGAAGGCACCGGGCAGGGCGCCGAGGATGGCGCGGCAGGGCGGATGGAGACCATCCGCATTGGCGACACCACCTGGACCAACCTGGGTGACGACAACTGGATTCAGACCAGTGAGGAGACAGGCACGCCTTTTCAGTCGGCCGGCCTCATCTACGACACACCGGAGCTGTTGGTCAGCGTCAGCGCGGCGCGCCGTCTGGGCAGCGAGATCATCAACGGCCTGGAAGCAGAGCATTACGCGTTCGACAAGCGCCAGTTGAACATTGTCAACGTCGGCGACATGGATGAGGCCCGCGGCGAGTTTTGGATCGCGGCCGACGGCGGCTTCATCGTGCGCTATCGCCTGGAAGCGCATGGCCGTGATATCGAGCTGAGCGAAGGCCAGCGCGGTGAAGGCGCCATTGCGCTGGCCTTCGATGTGCTGGCAAGCAACCAGCCGCTCACTATCGTACCGCCGCCAGTGGAACTGGGGCCGCCGGGCTTTACCGCCGGCGGGTTTCCCCTGCCACCCGGTACCCGCACCACCTTGACCAGCCGCAACTTTTCTTCGTTCCTTGCCAACCAGTCACCCGCCGATGTAGTGGCCTTCTACAAGGACAAGCTGCCGGTCACAGGCTGGAGCCTGCTGCCCGCTGAGGGATTTGCCTCCGGCGAGATCACCAGTTTGGTGTATCAAAAGGGCAGCGACAAGATTGCCATCAGTATCACGATTGATCAGGACAGCGGTCAGACGCAGATCCTGGTCTCGGTTGAAGCCGCGCCGTAGCGGCGTTCTGCCAGCAGGCGCTAATGACTTGCAAAAGTTGCGCTTGCCTGGTAAAGTATCCGACAAAGGAGGTCGGTCGTGCCAATGATGTCACCGCGCCGCACCAAACATCGCGTCCCTCTCGGGTCGAGCCGCTGCGCATCCCAGCCTGCAGGCTGCCAGTATCGTGCTGGCGGCGCTCATTTTGGAATTAATGTCGTGTTTCGGCTTGAACGATAGAGGAGACGCAAATGACAACTCAGACACAAGATTCGACAACGATGGCGCCCGCGCGAGAGTATCCGCATGTGTTGCCGGGGCCGCAGTCAGCTATGTTTGTGGCGCGCGACCATATGGCGCTGTCGCCATCATACACCCGATCCTACCCCTTCGTCATTGATCACGGTCGCGGGGCCGAGGTGTGGGATGTAGACGGCAACCGTTTCATTGATTTCAACGCCGGTATTGCCGTGAACGCCACGGGCCATTGTCACCCAAAGGTGGTGGAGGCAATCAAGGCGCAGGCGGACAAGTTCCTGCACTATTCGGGCACCGATTTCTATTACCCTGTGCAGATTGAACTGGCTGAGAAGCTGACGCAGTTGGTGCCGATTGCAGAGCCTTCACTGGTGTTCTTTACGAACTCCGGCGCGGAGGCGGTGGAAGCGGCCCTCAAGTTGGCGCGTTACACCACCGGCCGCCAACGCTTTCTGGCGTTTCGCGGCGCGTTTCACGGCCGCACGATGGGCGCGTTGTCATTGACCGCTTCGAAGTACGTGCAGCGTCGGGGCTTTGCGCCCCTGATGCCGGGCGTGGAGCATGTGGATTACGGCTACTGCTATCGCTGCCCGGTCAACTTGACCTATCCGGGCTGCGGTATCGAGTGTGTGCGGCGCATTGAAACTGAGGTTTTCCGCACGAATGTGCCACCGCAAGAGGTGGCCGCCATTTTCATGGAGCCGGTGCAGGGCGAGGGCGGCTATGTGGTTCCGCCGCTGGAATGGATGCAGGCGCTGCGCGCGCTGTGTGACAAATACGGCATCCTTCTGGTGGCCGATGAGGTGCAGAGCGGTTTTGGACGCACGGGCAAGATGTTCGCCATGGAGCATTTTGGCGTGGAGCCTGACATCATCTGCCTGGCGAAGGGGATCGCCAGCGGATTGCCGTTGGGAGCCATGGTGGCGCGCAAGCGCCTGATGACCTGGCCGCCGGGGGCACATGCCAGCACGTTTGGCGGCAACCCCCTGTCGTGCGCGGCGGCCCTGGCCACGATTCAGTTGATCGAAGATGAGTTCATGGAGAATAGCCGCGTGCAGGGCGAGTACCTGAAGGCGCGTCTGCAGGAGATGGCCGGGCGTCATCCGACGATCGGGGATGTGCGTGGCCTGGGCTTGATGGTGGGCGCAGAACTGGTCAACGATAAGCTCACTAAGGAGCGCTTCGGAGAACTGCGCAACGAGTTGGTAGATCAGTGTTACTTCCATGGTCTGCTCATCCTCGGCTGTGGCCCCAACACGATTCGCTTTGCGCCGCCGCTGATGATCCCGCGTGACCTGATTGATGAGGGTCTGATCATCTTCGAGCGGGTGTTGAGCGAACTCGAGGAAGTGCATGAATTGGCGTGACGCCGATATACTGCAAGCGGGCACGAATTGCGCCTGTTTCCGTAGGCGGAAAAGTGAAGTCTATTCCCGCTTGCAGCATAGTAAGAGTTCGTAGAAATATGACGTTGCAGAGTGCGAGCGAATCAAGAAAGGACGGACTGAATGAACCATAATCACGATCACGATCACGACACGACGATCACGATCACGACCAGGACGACGAGGGTATGGAGATCATCGTGCTAAGCGATGAGGACGGCAATGAACAGGAATTTGTCCTGGTGGAGGTCATCACGGTGGCCGGCAGCGACTATGCGGTGCTGACACCGCTGGATGACGACGAAGCCGATGATGAGGAAGAGGAAGACGACGAGGACAAGGACGAAGACGAGGACTCGGAGACGCCTTTGATGATTCTACGCATCGAAAAAGAGGGCGACGAAGAGGTTCTGGTCGAGATCGAAGACGAAGCGGAGTTCGAACAGGTGGTGGCGGCCTGGGAAGAAAAGGCTGAGTAGGATCGGAGCATACACCGGGTTTCGGGCAGAGACCCGGTGTGTGCTTTTTCATCACCGCTCGCCGTGGACAGCCATGCCCTTGAGAATTTTCGAAGGAGAACCTTTCATGCAGGAACCCATACAGAATCGGTCGCAGGATCATCAATTCATGTCCACCATCGCGTCGGCGCCGCACGCAGGTGGTCGCCTGCGCAGAGAGGTCAGAGGGGTTAATTTAACTGCCATGACCCTCATCGCCGGGCTGTTTCTGCTGCTGGCGGGGCGACCCGTGGCCGCACAGGTCGCGCCAGGCGGCTGCCGGGAGCTTGTGGTCAATGGGGGTTTCGAGGCAGCTACCCTGGCTCCCTGGCAGGAATCCTCGGCGGCAGGTTTTCCATTGCTCGATGGCTTTTTTGTTCACAGCGGCAGTCAAAGCGCCTGGTTGGGCGGATACACGAACGCCAGCGACTACCTGACGCAGACGCTGACGCTGCCGGCCGCCGCCACCCAGGCCGCGCTGCAACTGTGGGTGCAGATTGACACCACGGAAGCGAACAATGCCGCGGCCCTTGACATCTTCACTGTGGAGATCAAGGACGCGGCGGGTAATCTGCTGGGCACTGTGGCCAGCCTGAGCAACCAGGACCACAGCGCGGCCTGGAGCCTGCGCACCTACAATGTGCTGGCGTATGCGGGTCAGACTGTGCAGTTGGTCCTGCACGGCGCCGGCAGCGTGGATAACAACATCACCGATTTTCATGTGGACGACATCAGCCTGGCCGTGTGCGCCGCCGATCAGAAGATTTTCCTGCCGTGGCTGCGCAAGTAAGAGGGCGCCAGCGAATCCAACAGTCGCCGTGATCGAGGATCGCCCGGCGCCGGGCGATTTCGGCACGCCTCTGCTGCCAATGAAAAAGACGCCGGGTGATTCACCCGGCGTCTTTTTCATTTTTTCTTATACTGGCTGGGGGATAGGGACTCGAACCCCAACACGCAGATCCAGAATCTGCTGTCCTGCCAATTAGACGATCCCCCACTACGATGACAACGAGGGAATTTTAGCACAAGGGCCGTGCTGTGACAAATCTACGGGGCGCGTGAACCAGATCCTGGCCGATCAGGCAAAGCGCCCCAGGAACGCTTCACAGACGGTGACGAACTGAATGGGGGTCTCCTGCATCGGATAGTGGCCGGAGTTGGACATGACGTGCAGCTCGGCGTTGGGCAGCCACTGCATGACGGTAGCCTGCACGAACGCGGTCGGCACGCCGCCATCAAACTCGCCGGTCATCGCCAGAAATGGCGTCTGGCAGCCGGGCATGTCCGCGGCAAAATCCTCGCCTGCCCACATCGTGAAGTAGTCGCGGAAGGCCTCTGGCGTGGTGGTGCGCAGCGACTCGCGAATCATGTGCTGTTCCCAGACCGACGTATTGCGGTTGCCGGTGGTGACCATGCAGATGATGCCGCGGTTGGCCGGGATTTCCCAGGCGGTGGAGAAGAGCTGGTGACCGCCCGCGTCCAGTTCGATGCGACAGGCAGGCACGGGGCAGACGCCCACGACCGCCTTGAGGCGATCGCCATGATGGGCGCACAGGTACTGCGCCACTTTGCCCATCATCGAATGACCGATGAAATGGAACTTGTCCCAGCCCAGCGCCGCGGCCAGGGCGACGACATCGCCCGCCACTTCCGCGTTGGTGTGCTGGCCGGCGATGTCCATCGAACCGCCGTAGCCGCGCGGGTCGGCGAAGCAATAGGTGAACTTGTCCTGATCCAGCAGATGCTGAATCGGTTGGAATACGCCGCGATCGCCGAGCCAGCCACCCAAAACGATGACTTTTTCGGCGCCGCTGCCGATCACTTCGTGTGCGAGAATCGCTGCTGTGGTCATGTTGAAACTCCTGATAGAAAATAGTTCAAGGCGGCCAATTTCGCCAGTGCCACGTCGAGGCGACGCAGGACGGTGGTTGCGCCCAGCGCCTTCATGCTGGTGAACAGCGGCGGCGTCACCGGTTTGCCGCTGATGGCGATGCGCAGAATGCCAAACAACTGCCCGGCGCTGAGGTGCAGGGTTTCTGCCAGGCCGCGCAGGGTGGATTCGACATGCTCTGGGTCCTGCAGGTCGCCCAGGCTGACGAGCGCGGCGCGTGTGGCGCTGAGCGCCTGCTGCGAAGCGGCCGCGTCGAGCTTCTTAGCGATGAGCAGTTTGCTGTCGTAAGCGGGCAGCGCTTCGATCAGAGCAAAGTCCAGCATAGCGGCAGCCTCAGAGAGCGTCTTGATGCGCTCTTGCACATCCACCAGCAGGATGTCGAGCACGGGGTTTTCGGCCAACGTCGCGGCATCCAGGTTGAGCGCCGCGGCCAGGAAGGGAATCAGGCGGCGCTTGAGTTCGGCCGGCGCCAGGTTGCGCACGTAGACGCCGTTGAGCCACTCCAGCTTGCCATAGGGCAGCGCGGCCGGCGCGGCGTTGATGCCGGTCAGATCAAAGCCGGCGATGGCTTCCTCTTTGGTGAAGACCTCGCGGTCGCCGCCCATGGACCAGCCAACGTTGGTGAGCAGGTTGAAGACGGCTTCGGGCAGGTAGCCTTCGCTGCGCAGCTTCGACGAAGACCGGGTATTCCTTATCGCCCACGCGCACCTTGCGTTTGCTCATCTTGCCCTTGCCGCTGGGGTCGAGAATGACCGGCAGATGGGCCATGACCGGGATTTCCAGCCAAAGGCCTGGTAGAGCAGGACGTGGCGGGAGGACGCGATCCACTCATCCGCGCAGGATGTGGCTGATTTCCATGAAGTGGTCGTCCACCACCACCGCCAGGTGATAGGTGGGCAGGCCATCGGACTTGAGTAGCACCACGTCATCCAGGGTGCTGTTGCTGAAGATCATCTCGCCGCGCACGGCATCGTGAACCGCGGTGTCGCCTGTCCGCGGCGTGGCGAAGCGCACGATGAAGGGCGCGCCCGCGGCCTCGATGGCGCTCCGTTCGGCCGCGCTGAGGTGGCGGCAGTGGCGATCATAGCCGGGCGGTTGCTTGTTGGCTGTCTGCTCGGCGCGCATCGCTTCCAGGCGTTCCGCGCTGCAATAACAGTGGTAGGCGTGCCCGTTGTCCACCAGCCAGTTGGCCCACTGCTGATAGAGAGCGGCGCGTTCGGTCTGCGTGTAGGGGCCATAGGGGGCCGCCCACATCGGGGCCTTCATCCCAATCGAGGCCGAGCCAGCGCAGGTTGGTCATCAGGTCTTGCACCGAATCGGCCACGAAGCGCTTCTGGTCGGTGTCCTCGATGCGCAGGATGAACTGGCCGCCGTGGTGGCGGGCAAAGAGATAGTTGAACAGCGCCGAGCGGGCGCCGCCGATATGTAAATAGCCGGTGGGGCTGGGGGCAAAGCGCACACGAACAGCACGATCGGTCATACAGAACATTCCTCCCTGAGAAATCAGAAAGCGATTGTAGCATAGACAAGGCCCGTGGCAAGTTTTTGATGCTGCCGGGGCGTTTCTATCTCAACACTCCATCCCCCTGACCTTGCCCGTTTGCCCGGCCTCGTTTACAATGAAAGTGCAACACTGTTCAGGCATCCTGCGCCGACTACAGCCGCCGAATGAATTCGGGGCGCAAGGGCGTGCCGCCGCAAGGTCGGCCTGCGCCGACCAGGATTGCGTCCACGCAGGTGGACGCCCGCGTCACGCCCATCAGGCGCGATTTCAATCGCTTGCTTGCGACGGCGCACCGCCTGAGCAGTTACTGGTCGTGAACCTAGCTGACGGAGAACTGTTATGCAAAACCTGTCTCACCTGCTGGCCGGAATTCCCCCTTCGGCCACGGTTGCCATTTCGGATAAGGCACGGGCGCTGAAGGCGCAGGGCCGCGATATCATCGCGCTGGCCGGCGGCGATCCTGATTTCAAGACGCCGCAGCACATCATTGACGCCGCGGTCAAGGCGATGAACGCCGGCGACACCAACTACCCGCCCGCAGGGTAAACCCAAGCTGCTGGAAGCCATCGCGGCCAAGCTGGAACGCGAGAACCGCGCCAAGGTCAACCCGGCCAGATCATCGTCACCCCGGCGGCAAATGGGCGCTCTATCTCGCCATCGCTGCCCTGGTCAACCCCGGCGATGAGATCATGATCCTGGAACCGGCCTGGGTCAGCTATGATCCCATTGTCACCGTCAACGGCGCGGCGCCGGTGCATGTCAGCCTGCCCAGCGACCAGAATTTCCTGGTGACAGAAGAGATTCTGCGCCGGCACCCTGTCGCCCAGGACCAAAGCGATCATGGTCAACAGCCCCAGCAACCCGACCGGCCGGGTGCTGACACGGCCCGAAATTGACGCCATCGTCGCGGTGGCGAACGCGGCCGATCTCTATGTCATCAGCGATGAGATTTATGAGTACCTGCTGTTCGACGGCGCGCTGCATTACTCATTGGCGGCTGAGCCGGGCATGGCCGCGCGCACGATCACGGTCAACGGCTTCAGCAAGGCCTTTGCCATGACCGGCTGGCGCCTGGGCTGGCTGGCCGCGCCACAGCCCATCGTCAAGCTGGCGATGAAATTGCAGACGCACAGCGTCACGTCCGCGGCCTCGTTTGTCATGGCCGCGGGGATCGCGGCGCTCAACGGCCCGCAGGACTGTATCCAGGAAATGGTTGCCTCCTATGCCGCGCCGGCGCTTCATGCTGGACGCGCTGGAGGAGATTCCAGGCATCGCGTGCGCGCCCATCGAAGGCGCGTTCTACCTGTTTCCACCTTCCCAAACACCGCTCTGAACAGCGCGCAGGTGGCCGATGCCCTGCTGGAAAAGGCTGATATCGCCTGCACCCCCGGCATCGAGTTCGGCGCGGCCGGCGAAGGGCATGTGCGCTTCAGCATCGCCACCGCCATGAGCGACCTGGAACGCGCGGTGGAACGGTTGGCGCGCGTGGCGCCGGGGCTGTAGGTTGGAGAGTGGAGAGTGGAGATTCGGGCAGATTGCACAAAGGAGCGGGGCGCCGGTTTGGATAGTTCTGTTGTGAATGCACAAATGGTCGAAAACAGCTTTTGTACAGGCTGAACGTGGCAAGTTGGCCCGTGATCAGATAACCTCCCTGCGTTGTGCGTGAACACGCACCTGATTCGCAGGGAGGATTTTTTGTGCGATGAAAGAGAAACTGTTTCGTTTTGGGGTGCGCGTATCCGCGCTCCTGGCCACTCTGGGGATTTTTAGCATGCTGGCGCCCCGTGTCTTTGCCGGCGATGGCATTGATCCGCTCAATGATCCTGCGATCGGCCTCAATGTGATGTGGATGCTGATCGCCGGTTTTCTGGTCTTCTTCATGCAGGCGGCTTTGCCCTGGTGGAGGCTGGTTTCACCCGCGCCAAAAATGTGGCGCACACGATGATGATGAACATCATGGTGTTCTGCATCGGCGCCCTGGGCTACTGGCTGACCGGCTTCGCCTTGCAGTTTGGCGCGGTCAACTTCACCTATCCGGCCGTCGGCGCGGCGGCCGCCTGGGCGCACTCCCCCACAACCCTGGGCGACATGGCGGGGCTGTTGGGCACGCCGCTGCTGCGTTTCGGCCAGGTGGGCCTGCTGGGCGGCAGCGGTTTCATGCTCATGGGCGTCGGCGCCAACGTGTGCGTGCTCTCCTTCTTCCTCTTCCAGATGGTCTTCATGGACACCGCGGCCACCATCCCCACTGGCTCGATGGCCGAACGCCTGAAGTTCAGCGGTTTCGTCCTGATGAGCCTCTGGATCAGCATGTTCATCTATCCGCTGGTCGGCGGCTGGGTGTGGGGCGGCGGCTGGCTGCAAAACCTGGGCCGCTTTGCCGGGCTGGGCAACGGCGCGGTGGATTTCGCTGGCTCTGGCGTGGTTCACATGATCGGGGCACTCTGGCGCTGGTGGGCGCGATCGTCATCGGCCCGCGCATCGGCCGCTTCAACAAGGATGGCAGCGCCAACGCCATGCCGGGTCACAACATTCCAATGGGGATTCTGGGCACGATCATCCTTTTCTTCGGCTGGTTTGGCTTCAACCCCGGCTCATCGCTGGCCTTCATGGGCGCAGGCCGCGTGCTGGCGGTCAACGCGGCGATCAACACCCTGCTGGCCGGCGCGGCCGGTGGCGTAGCCGCCATGACCCTGATGTGGCTGGTGGGGCCAAGCAAGAAGCCAGATCCGGGTCTCTCGGTCAACGGTGTCCTGGCCGGCCTGGTTGCCATCACGGCATCGTGCGCCTTCGTTGACTCACCGGCCGCCGTGTTGATCGGCCTCATCGCCGGTGTGCTGGTGTGCGCTGTGACCTTCGGCCTGGAGAAGCTGCAGATTGATGATCCGGTGGGCGCTGTGCCCGTCCACTTTGCCAACGGCCTGTGGGGCGTGCTGGCGGTGGGCATTTTCGCCAATGGCAACCCTTTCACCGATGGCTGGAACGGCGTGGCCGGCCCAGTGCGCGGTCTCTCTACGGCAGCCCGAGATAGATAGTGGCGCAGGGGTTGGAAGCGGTCTCGGTGATTGTGGTTGTGGGCGGGCTGTCCTACGCCTTCTTCAAAGGTGTTGAACGCTTCAAGCTGCTGCGCAGCGAGCCGGCGCATGAGCTGCACGGTCTTGACCTGCCGGAGATGGGCGTGCCCGGCTACACCAACGTGGACGTACTTGATGCCTGGCGGCAACTTCCGCACCCTGCGGCCCGCCATCCGCCCGGCGGCGGCCTGGCAGGCAAGTAGGCTGAGCGCCATATCCAGCGGCTGGCGCGGGCGCAGGCAAAGAGCAAAGGACAGGCTGATGACAAAGAAAATCGGAAGCGATCATTCGCGAAGAAGCACTGAACGATGTCATGGACGCGCGCTGCGCGATCGGCATCACGGGCATGAACGTCATCGAGGTGCGGGCATGGTCGCCAGGGCGGCATTGAGCTTTCCTGGCGCGGCACCTCCTACCACATGGACTTGCTGCCCAAGGCGCAGGTCAACATCGTGCTGAGCGATCACAACGTGGAGAAGACCATCGAAGCGATCATGGCCGCGGCCCGTACCGGCAAGGAGGGCGACGGACTGATCTTCATCTATCCGGTGGATGACGTGGTGCGCATCCGCACCGGCGAGCGCGGGCGCGAGGCGCTGATGTATCCAGATGACATTGACACCCGCCGCGGCGTCAGGAACGGTCGCTAAGCAGCCTGACGGCGCAGCGCAGAAGCTGGACAGGATTTACAGGATGAACAGGATGCCGCGGTTCATCCCGTGAATCCTGTCTTTTTGTCCGGATTCCCGAAGCCGCGCACAGACCGGCCTTTGCCTTGCCGTTGACCTCATGCTATACTGCAAGCGGGGATAGACTTCACTTTTTGGAGAGATTTTCTTGATGACGCGGCCTTTGATTTTGCTGACTAACGATGATGGGATTCATTCGCCGGGCCTGATGGCGGCGATCGAGGCGGTGCATGATCTGGCCGATTTGGTGGTGGTGGCGCCGAAGGATCAGCAAAGCGCCATGGGGCGCAGCCTGCCTGGCGGCATCAGCGGCGCCATTTTTGTGGAAGAGCTACGTCTGAACGGCGACCGTCTGCCGGCCTACTCAGTGCCTGGCTCTCCGGCTCAAGCGGTTCTCTATGGCCTGCACGAAGTCTGCCGCCAGCAGCGTCCGGACCTGGTCATCTCCGGCATCAACTATGGCGAGAACCTGGGCACCAGCGTGATGGTTTCGGGCACGGTGGGAGCGGCTTTACAGGCGGCGGATATGGGCGTGCCCGCGCTGGCAATTTCGCTGGAGACCGATCCCGCCTACCATGCTCGTTTCGGTTACGACGTTGATTGGCGCACGGCGGTGCATTTTGCCCGCTGGTTGGCAGGCCTGGCGCTCTCCAGCCCTTCCCGCCTGACGTGGATGTGCTCAAGATGGACATTCCCGCAGCCGCCACGCCGCAGACGCCCTGGCGTCTGACGCGGCAGCCGCTTGCCCTATTACGAGACGATCCTGAGTGATCGCCTGCGCTTCGAGGACGAGGTGCGTTTGCCCTATCAGATCAAGATTGACCGGGCGCCTGGAGTCCGATTCTGACATCTACGCGTTGTGGTGGATCACATCGTGTCGGTGACACCGCTCAGCCTTGACATGAGCCACGCACCCTGCTCAGCCAGTTCGCGGCACAGCTAGGGTCGTAGCATGCGCCGCGCATAGCGCCCCGCCCAGGCGCGCAGCGGGCGCATGCGGGTGATCAGCCGGGGCGGCGCCGCGGCCGGCCGCATTTGCCCCTGCGCCTGGTATCCCGCATCGAAGGCCAGGCCAGCCACATCATCGGCCGCCTGCGCGCGCCCCAATGCTCGCGCCGCGTCGGTGTAGCGTCGCCACTCCTGCGGTCCTGCACCAACCAGCGCCTGAGCGTGCGCACAACCTCGGCCGAGGTCGGCGCCCACACGGCGCCATGCTCCACCACATGCTCCACATTGCCGGTCTCCTGGCCCTGAATTGCGCTGTGCAGAATGATTGGCAGCCCCGCGGCCAGCGCCTCGCTCACCGAAAGGCCGCCGGCTTTGGTCAAGACGATGTCCGAGGCATGCATCAGCGTGGGCACCTCGCGCGTAAAGCCGTAGATGTGGGTGGGATTGCGCCAGGCCACGGCGCAGATGCTCTTCCAATTCTTCGTTACGACCGACGACCACAACCAACTGCGCAGGCAGGCAGGCTGCATCAATTGCAGCCGCCAGGTCGGCCATGACCGATGCCTGCGCCGCCGCTCATCAGCAGAATGGCCGGCGTATCGGCCTCCCAGCCCAACTCCGCTCGCAACGTGCTGGCCGGGGCCGTCGGTTGACCAAAGCGCCGATCCACAGGGATGCCGGCGATCACGATATGCGCGTCGTCCATGCCGCAGGTGAGGGCTTTGCGCCGCACGACCTCCGACGACACCACGCAAAGCGTATCGTGCGGCGAGAACCAAACTGCATGGACGGTGGAACCGAGGTCGGTGATGACGGTGATATGTGGAATCGGGCGGCCCAGGCGGGGCTGGCTGCGCCACTGCCTCGCTGTAGAGCATGTAAACCGAAACCACCACATCGGGTTGCCAGCGCACCAGCAGCCGCGTCATGGTACGCGTCAGCAGCAAGCGCGCCGACAGGCTGAAGATCGCGGCCGAAAGCGGTGAATCAGTGGCCTCGTGCTGCAACTGGTAGAGGGTGGGCGTGGCCTGCACCCGGTTGAGGTAATTTTCCTCGGCCAAACGGAACGCCATCGGTGCATGAGGCTCGTGCAGCGGATTGACAATCGCAGTGACGACACGGTCGCCATAGCGAGCGCGCAACGCTCCATCCAGCGCGTTAGCGGCGCTGCGGTGCCCCGCGCCTGCATCCGCGGTCAAGATGAGAATCCGTACCGATTGCGATTCAGTCATAGTTACCTGCCCGTGACGATGCTCAACACGAAATCGAGTTTGATGGTACTGTTATCGCACGGGGCCGAAAATTTGTCAAGCAGCGGGGCGGAGATTGGAGATTGGAGATTGGAGATTGGAGATCGCCTGGTGGCGGGTGAACTTGGCAGCAGGGGATGCCATGTGCTATGATTGGCCTATGATGAAAGACCTTGTTTGGACATGCAGGCCCGCCCGATCGTGGAGCGGATCGGGCTACGAGATGAAAGCCCGGCCTGGCGCCGCGACGATGATTGCCGGTATGGTGCTGGCGGCCGGGCGTTCCTCGCGCATGGGCCGGCTCAAGCCACTGCTGCCGTGGGGCCAGAAAACGGTCATCGAGCAGGTGGTGACCACCCTGCTGACCGCGCCATTGGCGGATCTGCTGGTGGTGACCGGGTACGAGCATGAGGCGCTGGCGGCCGTGCTGCAAGGCTATCCGCTACGTGTCGTTTTCAACCCCGATCACGCCGCCGGCGAGATGATTTCATCCATCCAGGTGGGGCTGCGCGCCCTGGGGCCAACGGTGAACGCGGCGCTGATTGCGGTGGGGGATCAGCCGCGCATCCAGGCGGGCACCATCGCCGCCGTGATTGCGGCCTGGCGCGATGGCCCGCCGCAGCGCATCATCATTCCCAGCTACCAGATGCGGCGCGGGCATCCCATCTGTTTACCGCGTGCGGTATGGCCGGCCGTGCTGGCGCTGAGCTGGCAAGACAGCCTGCGCTCCCTCTGGACCTCGCTGGCTGGACAGATCGAGCATATCACGTTGGACAGCCCGACGATTTTGAGCGACATGGATACCCCGGACGATTATCTGCGGGAGGTAGGCGCAAGCGCAACCGATGGACACGATTTATCACCGACTGAACGACCTGCTTGACCAGGGCGAAACCGTGGCCCTGGCGACCATCACCGAGGTGCGGGGATCGGTGCCGCGTGAGGTGGGGGCCAAGATGATTGTTCATCCGCTGGGCCAGCACGTGGGCACGATTGGCGGCGGCTGCGGCGAGGCCGATGTCATCCGCGCGGCGCTGGATGTGATCCAAACCGGCGAACCGCAGAATATCCATGTGGATCTGACCGAGGACATCTCCATGCAGAGCCTGGGCGTCTGCGGCGGCATCATGAATGTCTTCATTGAACGTTGGGGCCAATGACCGATCCGATTCTCACGGCACTGCTTGCCTCTCTCGACGACAAACGCGGCGTGGCCCTTGTCACCGTGATCGCTGCGGCCGGGCCGTACCAGGCCAGCCAGGGGCGCCGGGCATTGGTCTGGCGAGATCAACCACCGCTGGGCGACCTGGGCCTGGGTGAGCTGGACGCGCGCGTCCTGACTGATGCGGCCGCTGTGCTGAGCGGTAAGCAGCACCGCACCCTGGACTACAGCCAGGAGATGGGCGCGACGCTGCGTGTCTTCGTGGAGGTGCAGCGCCAGCCGCCGCATCTGGTCATCGTGGGCGCGGGCCACATCGCCGTGCCGCTGGCCAGCCTGGGGAGTTTGTGCGGATTCACCGTCACTGTGCTGGACGACCGGCCGCAGTTTGCCAACCGTCAGCGTTTTGCGCAGGCCGACCAGGTTCTGGCCGCGCCGCTGCGCGAGACGGTGCATGCCATGCTGACCGATGGTCGCCTGGACAAGGACTCCTACATCGTCCTGGTCACGCGCGGCCATCAGTACGACATTGATTGCCTGCTCGAAGTACTGGACGCGCCGCTGGCCTACATCGGCATGATCGGTTCGCAGCGTCGGGTGAGCGCCGTCTTCCAGCTTCTCAACCAGGAGCAGGGCATCCCGCCAGAGAAATTCAGCCGCATCTACGCGCCCATCGGCCTGGACATTGGCGCGCGCACCCCTGCAGAAATTGCCGTCTGCATCATGGCCGAAATGATCAACGTCCTGCGCAGCGGGCCCGCGCGTTCACTGGCCGCTGCCCGCCGCGCCCGGGACGAACAGCGCCGCCTGCGGGCAACCGCCTGAATCGCGTCGGTGGCTGCAAGCCTGTCCCCCGCCTTCCGATCCCGATGTACGGCCAGCTATGTGTACGACGGCGACGGCAACCGGGTCAAGGAGACCATCGGCCCGACTTTCGGCCACGAATTGACACGAAAGAATCCTGGAATTCGTGTCAATTCGTGGCAGAGAAAGCGGGGCGGATTTTTGCCACATAGAACACAAAGAGCGCAAAGACGCCGCCAATCTGCGAATCTCCTGCCGTTGCTTTGTGTTCTATGCGTTCCTTGTGGTCGAACGTCTGCCCAATTCGGAATTGCTGCGCCCAAATTTTGCCTCTTGACAGATCGCCGCGCGTGGTATGCTGTGACCAGCCACAAGCCTGCCCCCGCCTTCCGGAGTCGTCTCGCCGTCGGAAGTCCCTGGCGTGAGTTCTCTCCCGGCTGCGACCTCCTTCAGCAGTCAGGAAAATGTCCCTGACCCCGTCCGTTTCGTTTGCTGCACGAAAGGAGTCTGTGGTCATGTTACGCCGCTCTTCTATTTTCTCTTTTCTATCTACTGCTTTCTCTCCTCTCTCCTCCCGACATTCTACTCGCGGCCGGCTCGCGCCGCGCCTGTCGTCGTTGGTTCATCTGTTGGTGGTGTGCAGTCTGCTCTTTTCCACGGCGGCGGCGGCTACCCCCCCCCCAGATAAATACCGCTACTAAACTCATGTCCCCTGATCCCAATTTCGATCTCATTTCCGATCCCGATGCGACGCCCGCGCCTGCGGTCGTGCAGTTGACGCTGGCTGCGGCGCCGCCACAGGTGGAGCCGGCGGGCGTTGTCACCTACACGGTGGTCATCACCAACACCCTGGCCGACCGCGACTTGAGCGGACTGGTGGTGAGCGACACCCTGCCGCTGGAGCTGGCCTACTGGCCGGCCGGGAGGGGATTTCAGCTACCTGGAAACCGAGCGCCGGCTGGAGTGGGCCATTGGCCAACTGGCCGCGGGCACCACGCTGACCGGCACGTTTCAGGCGCAGGCGCTGGGCGCGGTCAGCGGGCAGGTCATCACGAACACGGTCGCCATCGTGGGCGAGGAGGTGGGCGCAGGGGTGGCGGCCAGTGCGGCGATCACGATCACCGCGGCGCCCTGCCTGGGCGAGGACTGTGCGCCAACGCCGACGGCCGAGCCGCCGACGGCCACGCCGACGGTCGAGCCGCCGCCCTGCCAGGACGAGGAGTGTACGCCAACGCCGACGGCCGAGCCGCCGACCGCCACACCGACGGCGACGGTCGAGCCGCCGCTTTGCCAGGACGAGGAGTGTACGCCAACGCCGACGGCGACTTGACACCGACGGCCACACCGACGCCGACGGCCACCGCCGTCCTGTCATGACCAGGAATGCACGCCGACGCCGACGCCTGGGCCGGATGAGGTGTGGCTGACGCCGGGCGAGGGCGGGGTGCTGGTCAGTGCGGATGGGCGGGTGCAGGTGGAAGTACCACCGGGCGCGGTGAGCCAACCAACGCAACTGCGCTACCGCAGCCTGCCTGCAGCCCCCGCCGACGGTCTGATAGCGGTCTTCGCCCTGAAGCAACGCCGCCGGACGGGAGACTTCGGCCAGCCGGTCAGTCTGAGGGTGCGCATAACGGCAGCGGAGGCTCGCGTGGGTTGGAAGAGTGCGGCTGCTGACCTGGGATGAGCAGGCGGGGGATTGGCGTGCATCGAGGACCACTGGCCGAGCCGGCGACCGGCAGCCTGGCAACCACGGTGTTCAGCGCGGGCGTGTATGCTGCGGCCAGCAGCGGCCCAACCTACGGCGTGACGATCTTGCCCAGCCTGAAGGCGTTCACCAGCGACCTGTGGAGCGGCGCCGCGAGCGTGGGCTACGACCTGGACGTGCCTGCCGGGCCGGCCGGGCTGGGAGGGGGACTACGACTGGCCGACAACAGTCAGGGCAGCAACATTCTGGGGCAGGTGGCCGGCAGCGCGTACCAGGCGCAGGCGTCGTGGGTGGGTCTGGGTTGGGACCTGGCGGGCATCGGCAGCATCAGCCGGCCGCTGGGCAAGACCGGGCCGTACAACCTGAGCTTCGGCGGCGGCGCGTTCGAGATCAAGCAAAGCGGCGGGGTCTTGACCACCGACCCACAGGGGTTTCTGAAAATCGAGCACAGCGACGGCCTGGCCTGGAACACCCAGCCGTGGACGGTGCGCACACCGGATGGCATGAAGTACACGTTTGGCAACCCGGCCGGGGGCGTGGGCGGTGGCACGGCGTATGAAGCGTTCTGGACGGGATGGGGCCAGGGCTGCGGCGTGCGCGCGACGCAGTGGGGTCTGACGCGCATCGAAGACCCGGCGGGTAACCGTTGGGACATCGCCTGGGCGCACGAAACCAAGGGGGTGAGCAACGGCTGCACGGGGAATGCGGGGCAGTACACGCGTGCCAGTTACCCGGAGACGCTGACACTGACCCCGAAAAACGGCGCGGCGACGGTGCGGGTGCGGCTGGTGCGGGAGCCGCGCAATGACAAGAACGTCTGCAAATACAGCGATCCCTACCAGATCAGCTCGTTTGGCGACGGCCGGCTGAAACAGGTCTTCGTCGAGGCCTATACGGCGGCTGGCGCCTGGCAGCTGGTGCGGCGCTACGACCTGGGCTACACCTACGACAGCACCACGTTGGGCTGCGGTACGGATCCCGGGCGGGCAATCATTCGCTGCTGACCTCGATCACGCAGTACGGCTCCAACGGCGAGCGCTGCTGGCCTACACCTTCGGCTATCAGGGGGCGGCAACAGCGTGCGTCTGCGCACGGCAAACAACGGCTATGGCGGCGCGGTGCAGTTCAACTACAGCCCGGAATTCGTGGGCAACAACGCCGGATGCACCAGCTATCAGTGGCAAGTGGTGACCAGCCAGGTCATCACCAACGGCGCGGCGTCGGGGCTGGGGCTGTTCTCGACGACCGAATATGCCCGACAGGCGCGTGCCTACGTGACGCCGGTGGGGTGCAACAACGGCGCCGAGATCCCACGCGACACCTACGAATTTCTGGGCCACACTGCGGTAGGAAGTGGCGAAGGATGCGGCCGGGCCAGGCGGTGACGCAGCGCAATCACAGTTACAGCTATCAATACAACGCCAGCGCCGGCAAGCCCGACCCGCGGAGGGCAAGGAGACGTTGGTCATCACCACGCAGCCGGGTGGGGGCGAGCTGGCGCGTACGGCCACCGGCTGGCTGTTGCAGACGGTGGGCGGGGTGGATTGGCCTTACACGAGCGCGGTGACCCAAACCCAGGGCAGTGCGGTTGCGGTCACGCGTTACGCCTATGCGATGGCCAACCAGGGCGGCTGGCAATACGGCAACGTGACCCACGTGCGGGAATACGCCAATGCGACCGACACCACCCCCTATCGCACGACCGAACGCTGGTACTACCCGCGAGATGACGCCAGCGCCTACATCGTCAACCGGGTGGCGCAGGAGAAGCTGTGGGCGGGCGACAGCGGCGGCGCGTGTCAGAGCCAGACGCGGCAGATCTACGACACGACCGGCTTCAACCAGCAGCAGACGCCGCCGACCAAAGGCCAGTTGAAGGAGGTGTGGCAGGCCAAGACCTGCGATAGCGCCAACCAGGCCGACTGGGCGCGGCCGGCGCTCTACAGCTACGATCTCTACGGCAACCGCACCGGCGAGACCAACGCGGCCGGCGCGACGACGACCACAGCGTACGATGCGACCTTCAAGACCTACCCGGTGACCCAGACGACCACCCCCGGCGCGGGCGGCGGCGCGACTCTGATGACGAGCAACACCTATTACGGCGTGAGCGGGGCCGAGGCGAACGGCAGCGGGTTGGCGGGCCAGTTGCAGCGCAGCACCGACCCCAACAGCGCAGCGATCCGTCTGACGTATGACGTGTTCGGCCGCGTGACCGAAATCCGCAAGCCGGGCGCGGGGTGGGCGAACCCGGCCACCGAGAAGTACGCTTACACTGACAGCCCTGCGCCGCTGGCGGTCAGACACAGTTTGCGCGATGATCAGAACGGCGACGCGTCGGGCACAGTGACCTACCTGGACGATTGGGCATTCTACGACGGCCTGGGGCAGGTCATCCAGACGCAGCAGGAGGCCGCGTCCGACAGCCAGAGCATCGTGGCCAGCACGCAGTATCACCCGTTGGGCGGGGTCAAGCAACAGAACGTCCCCTATTTCTATGCGGCCGCCGGCGGCGCGTATCGGCCGCCGGACTGGGGCCAGGCCAAGACGCAGACGACCTATGATGCGTTGGGCCGGCCGCTGATGGTCACGCAGCCTGACAGCTCGACCACCGAGACCCGCTACGCAGTCGAATACAACCCGGCCGACCCGGATTTCAGCGCCCCGCGGCCTGTGGTCTACACCATCGACGCCAACCGACGCTTCGTGCGCCGTGCGTCCGATGTGTCTACTACGACGGCCACAATCGGCTGGTGGGCAAGACCTATCATGCGGGCATCAGCAACCTGGACACCCTGACGTGCAGCGGGGCTTATGCCGTCGGCTTCAGCTACGACAGCACGGCGAACGGCAACCTGGGCAAGGCCGACGCACGGGCATGAACGATCCATCGGGCAGCAAGCGCCTGGGCCTATGATCTGCGTGGCCGGGTGATCACCGAGACCCAGGTGATCAGCGGTACAGGGGCGGCGCCTTCGTGACGGCCTGGCGCTACGACTCAGCCGACCGGCCGCTGTGGCAAAAGTATCCTGGCGGCAACGCGGGCCAGGTGGGCGAGCAGGTGAATTTCACCTACAACACCCAGGGGTTGCTGCGCCAGGTGCGGAGCAACGGCAGCACCCTATGTGGGCGAGACGCTCTACAACGCGTTGGGCCAGGCGACGGAACGCTGGCTGGGCAGCACGACGGGAGTGGTGCAGCAGTCTCTACACCTACACCGCGGCGAGAACTTCCGGCTGGTGACGCGAAGACCGGCAAACGTCCCCCCACACCAATCTGCAGAACATCAGCTACACCTACGATGACGCCGACAACGTGGTGAGCATCATTGACATCACGGATGCAACGGCCCTCCGCCAATGCCGCCGGCCACCCAGACGCAGAGCTTCGCTCACGATGCGCTGCACTGTCTGAGCACCGCGCAGCCAGTGGCGCCACGGGCATGGCGGTTACAGCCAGAAGAACTACGGCTACAACGCCATCGGCAACCTGACCCACTTCGAGAGCACGACGCAGAATCAGTATATCAGAATGGCGCACACAAGCATGCGGTGACCCATGGTGGGACGACGGCCGGCTATCAGAAATACTGGTACGACGCCAACGGCAACGCCACCCGGCGCATCAACGGCAGTCAGATGTCACGTTGACCTACGATGCCGAGAACCGATTAACCGCGATGTCCGGGGGCGTCACGGCGAGTTACGTGTACGACGGCGACGGCAACCGGGTCAAGGAGACGATCAGCGGCGTCAGACGGTCTTCGTGGGCAACACCCACGAAATGGACAACGGCACGGTCAAGAAGTATTAGTACGCCGGCGACGCGCGTCGCGATGCGCACCGGGGACAGCACGATCAACTATCTGTTGGGCGATCATCTCGGCTCCACGGCGCTGACGCTGAACAGCGCCGGCAATCGCACACCAACAGAGTTTGCGCTACTATCCCTGGGCGCGTTAGCGTTACAATCCGGGCAGTCAGGTACCACCTACCGCTTCCACCGGTCAACGCTGGGATAGCGGCACGGCGTTGTATTTCTATCAGTCCGCTGGTAGACCCGCCGTCGGACGGTTCCTGAGCGCGGATACGATTGTGCCGGGGGCGGAAAATCCGCAATCGCTCAACAGGCACTCTTACGCGGCAATAACCCTGTCGGGTACCTGGATCCCCTGCCATTGGTTTGGAAGAACCGCGCTGGACATCGGTGCCTCGCCTATGACATCTGCGACGGGCTAAAAACAACGAATGGCTGAATTGGACAAATGGGCTATCATTGGTGGCCGATGGCGTCACCACGATTTTGCCTGTAATCGCCGGGGGCGGCGTAACGTGCGGGCCTTGATGCGCATGGCGACGATGCGCTGAAAGCGGTAGCGCACGCTGATGATGCAGTTCAGGCGATGTCGCATGTTGATGACGTCACTGATGCCTGGTCAAGCCGTTGGATGACCTACCGGACGATGAAATCTTGTACCAGTTCTCACGTCGTCCTGACCCGGATACAGGGGCATTTAGAGGCTTCCTGATACCTTGCGCACAAAACAGGGGGAAACGGGTATGTCTTGCCAGATTGCATCTCTGTGTGCTATGACTTAATTCGGGTAAACCAAACAATTCCCCAATAGAAAAGAGGGACCAGGTGCTGGCGATTGGGTGCGAGAGACGACAGGTGGGCGATGTCAAGCAATGGGGAGGTTAAACGATCCTGACTATCTGAAAGATACTAAGCTGCCATTTGGTCACGCTACGATTTACTCTTCAGGAGGTAAATGGGCTAAACCGTTTGACCGCATTTGGCGAAACGGACGTCCGATAGCAGAATGAAGTGATCCATGTCCTTTAGCACATACAGCCTTTCTGTTTGATTACCGCGCTTTTTCAATCTGCTGCGACTCCGCTGGCAGCAGAACTGGATGCTAGCAATCCCGGCTTCACTCGGGCACGGGTCGCTGAAATTCGTCGCAAAGTCGGCAGTTCAAAAACTGGATTCTTCATGATAAAAACCGAAATGGGAGATTTCCTGCCAGGGTGCGACCCACGATCTCGGGTGGTCTGTGGGGGAATTGGTTCCTGACCATTCTGTCTACCTTTCTGAGTCCTGCGTAGAACTAGGATATGACTAGCCCAAACTATCGTGCATGCTCCATAGCTTCGAGTGGACCAAATGAGGATGTATGGAAGGTGCTAGTAGGATTGCCAACCGTTTTACTGTCAGGACCCAATGTTCCATATAATATTAGCCCGAATGAGGTAGTTCCTATAGAAAACCAGTACCCTATTGGTATTTGATGGCACCTGACCGAAGCACCTATTGTGGTTGGCTGCCGGTGGAGAAAGTGGAGAAATTACATCAGCGATTGCTAGTCGGCCAGCACATGCTTGAAGAGGATCTGCGGACACGGATTGAACCTGCCACCCAACGTCTCTGCAACCAACGCTCACATCTCCCCGGATCTCAACCCTGACTACTGGTACGAACGCATTCCCATTGTTTACCAGCAAGCGGTTGAGATGATGAGCCAAGCTGAGGATGCCGGGGTAGCTATTCTCGATTGTATATCAAGCGTATGGTGATCAGAAGAATGGGGAGACGAAACTGACGAAGACCAAAGTTAGCGCACACACTTTGTACTTTCAGTCAAGCGAGTCCGTCTCAAGCCCGCTTCCCATGATATCCATCAGCTACGGAAAACGGCAGGGAGTCCCCATCGCGGCTACGCTGGCGCGCAGCCCTCCGGAAGGCCCACAGACCGGAGTGGATTGGCATGACCCAACGGCAACGCCGCCGGCGCATCGATGGCAGTCAGGACATCACGTTGACCTACGACGCCGAGAATCGGCTGACCGGCATGAGCGGCGGGGCAACCGCCAGCTACGTCTACGACGGGGATGGGACGCGCGTCAGGGAGACGAGCGGCAGCAGCACCACGACCGTTTATGTTGGCAACTACTACGAGCGGCTGACGTACCTGGAGGACTTCAGCGACGGGCAGGCGCAGGGCTGGACGGCAAGCAGCGGGACGTGGGCGGTGACGAGTGGCGGCTATCGCCAGAGCGCGACGAGCAGCAACACCAACGCTAATCTCGCCTTCGGACAAACCGCGGCGCTGAACTACGAGTGGACAGCGACCTACACCAGCGGGACGAGCGCCGGGCTGTACCTGTTCGCCTCGGCGGCCAGCGGGGCCGAGCGCGGCAACAGCTACCGCATCTGGCAGGATGCGACGCATGTGCGCATCTACGAGAACGCTGGCAACGTCGCCACGCTGCGCGTCAGTTTCGCTGCGGCGAATGCGGCAGAACAGACGCACAGCTACAAGGTGAGCTACGATCCGTTGACCGGGCGCTTCGACCTGGCGGAATGGCGGCAGCCTGGGTGCGTGGACGGACACGACCGCCGTGAAGAGCGGCAGTTTCGTCTCGCTGCGCACCGATGGCGCGAACGTGCTGTTCGACAGCCTCACGTTCACGCGTAGAGCAAATGCTACGTCGGCGGGCAGCGGGTGGCGGTGCGCCATAACACCAGCGCGGCGGTGAACTACCTGCTGACGGATCATCTCGGTTCCACGGCCATCACGCTGGATCAGAACGGCACCCGCGGACCGAACTGCGCTACTATCCCTTTGACGCGGCGCGTTAACGCTAACAAACCAGGTGACGACCTACCGCTTCCACCGGACGCGATGGGACAGCGGCACGGCGTTGTATTTCTACCAGTCCCGCTGGTACGACCCGCTCATCGGGCGATTTCTCGCCGCAGATACGATCGTGCTGTAACCAACAAACTACACCCCAAGCATCGCAACCTGTTTTCTCTGCGGACGTTATTACCGTCACCGACCCGCGCCACCCCCTGTGCGGACGGACGATGCCGCTGCTCGCGACCCACGAAAGACCCGGTCAAACCTGGTTCGAGGTCGAACAGGCCCCTGGCATACGCCGCTGGCTCCCTGTGGGCGTGACCGACCAGAGCAACCTGGCGCAGACCACATGCCTCGTGTCCCCTCGTCTGGCATTCTGTGCGACAATTGCTGGCACACCACACGGCGATCATCGCCGGCCCAGAGGAGGACGCAGCAGATGGATGCCCGATGAGAGGGAGCAGACGGACACGGCCGGTGCCATCGAGTCTGATGGCACCGGCCGCAGTGTGGGGGAGTATGACGGAGGCGCAACAGGAACGCGTGCGTCGGATCGTGGCGCAGGTCTGCCGGGAGCGGCTGGACGAGGAGCGGTGCGATGAGCCAGCGTGAAGGGTCCAGCAAAGTGAGCGAGAAGCACTTGGCGCGATGGCTTACGTCTATATTCGGCAATCCACGCTCCAGCAAGTGGTACGCAACCCGGAGAGCCAGGTCAACCAACGGCAGATGGTGGGGCGGGCGATTGGGTTGGGTGGTCGGCAGAGCGCATCGAGGTGATGGACGAAGATCAAGGGCGCTCAGGCAGCGACAGCGCAAGTCGGAGCGGATTCCAGCGACTGGTGACGGAAGTCAGCATGGGGCGGGTCGGCATCATCATCGGCTACGAAGTATCGTCGCCTTGCGGAACAACGGAGACTGGTATCATTTGTTAGTTGGCGGCTGTATGCGACACGCTGATTGCCGACCACGACGGCGTCTACCATCCGCGGCAATTCAACGACCGGCTCTTGTTGGGACTGAAGGGGACAATGAGTGAGGCAGAACTCCACGATCGAAGCAACGATTGGAAGAGGACGGCTGCGGCAAGTGGAACGGGGAGCGTGCCCGCCAGGTGTTGCCGACGGGACTGGGACGGGCCGCCGACGGGCGGGTGGAGAAAGACCCGGACGAGCGGGTGCGCGGAGCATCGAGTTGGTGCTGGCAAAATTCGCCGAATTGGGGAGTTGCGGGCAAGTGTTGCACTACCTGCAGCGCGCAGAACTGCTGCTACCCGCCACGCCAAGCTGCATGGAGCAGTGCGCGAGAGATCGTGTGGAAGCCACCAACAGACACGGCGATCTACGAGATCGTGCGCAATCCGGCCTATGCAGGTGCGTTTGTGTATGGGCGAAGGCGCCACACGCCGGGGCAACCGCCAGCCGTGCGGGGGCGTCGGCCGCAAGAGGAATGGATCGCCATTGTGTGCGACGTCTACCCGGCCTACATTACGTGGGCGCAGTACGAAGCGAACCAGGCGCAGTTGGTCCGGAATGGACAGCGCACCGGCGGTGCAGATCCACGCGCAGTGGGCGCAACACGGGAAGGGCCTGGTTTGCTGCAAGGACTGGCGGTGTGCGGACACTGCGGCTACCATCGTCAAGTGATGTACAAAGAAGGTTATCACCACTACCCGTGCCAGAACATGCGGCGCCGGTACGGCGTGGCGGCCTGTCCCACGATTCACGGGCCCAAGGTGGACGCGGCGGTCGCACAAGCCTTCTTTGCGGCCCTGCGCCCGGCCAACCTCGACGTACTGGCAGAGGTATTAGCGGCACAGCGCACAGAACAGGAACCGTCTTGACGGCGCAATGGGCCGCACAGGTCAAGCAAGCCGAGTACGAAGCGCAGCGGGCGCAGCGGCAGTACAGCCAGGTCGAGCCGGAGAACCGGCTGGTGGCGGGGCGAACTGGAGCGGCGCTGGGAGGAAAAGCTACGCCAGTTACGCAACGTCGAGGAAACGGCGCAGCGCTGGCGTGAACGCAACAGTGCGCCGCAGAAGATCACGCCCGAGCTGCGTGAGCAATTTGCCCACCTCTCGGCGCACCTGCCCGCAGTATGGAAGGTTGCACACCTGCACAGCGCAAAACCCTGCTGCGCCTGGTCAGGAGCGGTGATCCTGAGACGAGACATAGCCGACCGGGTGCATAGCGCATCGTGGCTCTCCGGCCACTACACCGGCTTGGAAGTGCAGACGCCGGTCGGCGACAAACGACCGTCAGCGGCTATGCGGCGATGGTGGAACGAGTGGGCGCATTGCATGCAGGGCCTGGACGACACCCAGATTGCGGCGCAACTGAGTCGGGAGGGCTTCCACTCAGCGGCGCAGCGATGTGGCGGAGGATGCCGTGACGACGATTCGGCATGCATACAGGTGGCTCGACCGAACCGGTCCTCGACCGGTCGTGCGCAGAGATATCACCTCCGTCCCCGCACTGGCGCAACGCCTGGGCGTCAGGCCCCAGTGGGTCTACCGCCGACTGCATACCGGTCAGATCGAAGCCGAATCACGTGACCCGCGACCCAGAGACACAGCAGTGCTGGATTCAGGATGATCCAGCATTGATATCGCGCCTGCAGATCCAGGCGTGATACTAATTGCAAGGTTAGGAGGGCATTGTGATGATACGATCGTTCCCCGGCCGGAAGATCCGCAAAATCTGAATCGGTACAGCTACGTCGGGAATCAACCACTGACGTCAGCATAATGCACCTCAAGTGAGTGTGGGATTGGGGATGGGTTGGGGTGGCCGCTGGATGTACCAGCGCCAGACGTGATTGCGCCAGATGCGATAGGCGAGCAGGGTACCCGCCTGCACCCGCTGGCGAATCTGCTCAGGACTGAGGCCCAGGGCGGACGGTGCGTCGGCCTCGAGGATCAAATCTGGGGTCAGGGGCGCGGCGCCGCTGTAGCGGTGGTGATACGCCTCTGTCAGGCGCACCCAGAGCGGGGCATGGGGTTGACGCTGTTCACCCACCAGTCGGCCGCGGCGATACCAGTCGCAGATCATGCCCGGCGAGACGTTGAGTTGTTGCGCCGCCTCCGCTGCCGAGAGCAACCCATCTCCGCGCGGGCCGGGTTGCCTGGCGTAGGGGCCGCACGCGGTGGGGATGCGATACTTGATGCGCGTCTGACGCACGTTTTCTTTCGTCCAGGCGTGATGCGTCGCCGTCTGCCGCCCTTCGGCGTTCAGGATTTCGGCGATCCGATAGTCCGGCTCCGTCGCGGCAAGCTCCCGTAGCCGAGCCAGCACCGGTTGGGGCGTGCGACAGCCGGGACGCGGGCGTGGGACTGTCACCTCGGTGGCGGCGCCGGTCTGCCACAGCACCTGGATGCGGGTAAAGCCAACCTGACTTGAGCTGTCGAGGGTCACGGTTTTGAGTCAGGCAGCGCAGCAGGCGTTTGCGGTCGGCGTTCGTTGTAGTCGGGGCATGCCAGAGGGCAGGCAGATCTGCGGCCAGACGGCGGATTTGTGCCTGTTCAGCGCTGCTGAGTGGCAGAGGCGCTGCGGCTTGTAGTTCGGTCCAGGCCCGCTCGACTGTCTGAACGGCGACGAGTTGTTCTTCCCACCGTCGTTCCAACTCGGCGGCGACCAGGCGGTTGTCTGGGTCACCTGTTCGTAGCGCCGACGGGCGAGAGTAGCCTCGTAGCGGGCGTGTTCCAGGCGCTCAGCCAATGGCGCTGTAACTGCTGACGTTCAGCCTCGGCCTGTTGGCTGGCCACCAATGCCAATTCTGAGTTGAGCCGGTTGCACGGCGGCTAACAGAAACCGCTAACGGCGACATCCACGTGCGTCACGCCGAAACGTTGGCAGCGAGGCTGGGCCAGGGCTTGGCTGAGCGCCTCGCAGACGTAGATCGGCTTGTTGCGGTAACGCAGGTGCAGCGGGCGCCACAGCGAGCGCACAAGACGATGCCGTGCAGGCAAGGCCGCCCTTCCCGCGCCGGTCCGGCGGCAGCCATGGGCGCCAACTGACGATTTTCGGCCAGTTGTTTTTGGTTCTCCTGGTACTCAGCCCAGGTGATGTAGCCCTCGTGGGCGTCGGGTTTGAGCACAATCCATTTTTCCTGCGGCAAGCGCTGCCGGCGCACTTTGCCCTGACTGCCCGGCAGGTGTTGACCCTGCGTACGACCATAGGCATAGACGCCAGCATAGATGGGGCGTTTCAATATCTGATAGATGGTGGTGAAATCGGCCGGCCGCCACGCCACCAGGCGCCCCCCTAACCCATCAGATGTCAGGTACGGCAGGGTCAGTTGGTGGTCGTGGCAGTAGTGCAGGATGCGGTGCGCACTGCCCAATTGGCGAAAGAGCGCAAAGACCAGGCGGATGGCGTCCTGCACCTGGCGGTCGGCGGTCAGCACGACTCGGCCATCTGCAAGCCGATCATACCCCACCGGCAGACGTAAGGCAAGTTCGCCGCGTCTGGCTTTGTTGAAGAGTGCGGCGGTCAGGTGGGTGCGCATGTTGTACCACTGGGCTTCGGCAAAGGTGCCCTTGAGGCCGAGCAGCAGACGGTCATCGAACAGGCGCGGGTCGTAGATTCCGGCGGAATCGGAGATCAGGGTGGCGCAGAGAGAGGCCAGATCGAGAAGCCTATACCAGTCAGCGCAGTTGCGGGCCAGGCGCGAGACATCGGTGACCAAAATGATGCCAACCTGGGCGAGGCCAACGGCGGTAACCAACGTCTGAAAGCCGGTCCGCTCGGCGCTGGAGATGCCGGATTTGCCCAGGTCATCGTCAATGATCTGCACCTGCTCTGTGGGCCAACCGAGGCTGACGGCGCGTTGGGCGAGCTGGTATTGCAGGTCCTGACTCGCCAGGTGCTCTTTGACCTGACCGGGAGTGGGCTGGCGAATGTAGACCACGGCTTGACGAGCCAGATGGCCGGGTTGAATCTTAGTCGGGCTGGTCATGGCTGGCCTCCATCTGCTTGACCTTGACAAGGATCTGTGCCAGAATCAGCACAGCCTGCTTCTGCAGGGAATGAGGCAGACTCAGCCAGACATCCTGACTCCTGATAGAGGGAGGAGGTTGTTGGGGTGAGGTGGATTGCGGGGCTAGTTAGTGCGAATGGGACATGGTGCGTTTCCTCCTTACGAGAGTTCGCACACCATGATAGCCAGTTGGCGCAAGATTGTCACGTGTACAGGGGGGAGGTCGGCCGAGATTATCGGCGAGAAATTCACGCTGTCCTCAACCGCACGACACCAGGCTTGTGGCACAAGCTGCCGGGCGCCTGCGTCCGTCTCGATGAGCCAGCATGGTTCATCCGCATGCGGACGCCGACCGTTTCGCAGCACCTTGACGATCTGTCCGCACAAGGGGTGATGTGGCTGCACGATCCGCACATGCCGCAGATCTGTAACCGCTTCGGGGGTAGTATGTTGATGTAACTCCACTCGGGTTCATCGATCCAAGCGGACACGCAGCCATATGTGGAACAAGTGCAGATGATGGTTGTGGCGGCATAGATGCGCTCCAAAGCATTGAAATGCAACTGCGGCAAGGAAGACTGGATCCAATCGGCGCCAAGCAAGCGTATTATCAGTATTACCTGGCGCACCCTGGCGAGAACGCAGGCGCCTATCAGCCACTCAACCCAACTGAAGAATTCAACGGCATCATCTCGACCGGATATGCGCAAGCTCAAGCGGAGTCTGGTGCAGCAAATCTTGGCGGGTTAGCACTGGGCGCAGCGACCGACAATGGCGTAATCTTCGAGGCGATGTCCGGTTATGGGGGCAATGCGGCGCATGGGATTGGGCTTCTGGCGGCTGGTGTTGCGGGCGGCATCCGAACAAACATGGATCTCCATGCTTTTGGTAGTCGAGCGGGGCCTCGTCCGCCGAGATCAGGCAAGGATATTTTCCCCGGCGCTGATAACATGCTGGCACCTCAGACATCGCCTTTTCCAGACGGTGCTTCTACCTTTGCTGATCCAAACATGGCGCCTCTCACTGGGCATTACCACAGGTTGCCAGGTGGCACAGAACTCCCACTTGGCCTCAATGCAGTGGCCGATGGTCTTGACGTGAACGTTGCAAGTCTTCACCCAGCGACGCATCATATGATTTTCAACACGGTGGAGATGGCATTCGACCGATTCGTTGATCTGTTTAGTAGCTTGCCGTGGCAGTATGGAGGAAATAAGAAGTGATGGAACCATCTTATGCACGGGATCTGGCCATTTGGAACCGACTGGTCCAAAGCCACGAGGCCTTCGCTTTCGCATCAGTCGAATTCCTGACAGGGCCGGTCGATCGTGTTACCGTGCTCCGGGGCGCCCTACGTGGTCACGGCAAGCACACAGCTACCTGGATGCTGAGGTCTTTGAGACAATCTGAGCTACAGGAGCTCTTTGATGACCTTGTATTTCAGGCCAGCTACGCGCACGGTGAGATCAAGGCCGTTAGAGATGTTATATTGTCTTTGCCTCGCGAATGGGTCATCTCAAACATTGAAAGCGTTGCGGAGCCTTTACTTGCTAATGGCACATACGATGAGTATAGGCGACTGCTGGAGCTTTTTGCACTACTCGATCCCTTGCTTACCAAAAGATTAGCAGAAAGAGCCGCGCAGCACTCAGATCCAGATATCCAGGAGGTAGGGCACGATTTTTTGATTTAGGACTCAATACTGGAATCGTTCGGTTCGGCAACAGGCTCAGCGGGGGTTTGGCGCAGTTACGAAGATTGCTCGGTGGGGGCGCTCAGATCAGGTCGGAATCATGTTTCGGCCATCCCTGTGCGTTGCCACCAGGCACCGATACTGTGCGCATATCCAATGCCGTAAATGATGCAACCTGGCTGATGCATACTGTCGTGCATGAATTGGCACACGTCATTGACTAGCACAGCAACATCCAGATCGGCACGATCACCATGTATGGCCAAACAGCGGCGACCTATGGACGTTTCTCCAGCGCCTGGGGCGAGCCTCCTCTGACCAAGTATGCGGCCGGTATCGGAGCAGGATTCAGGGCCTACCCAGATTCGTGGGATATCTGGGCCGAAGCGGTGACAGTTTGGGTCTTTGGAAACGTGGGTGCCGGTGGGGTTTTCATCCCCACTTACGGAGCAAATGATATCAAGTATCTAAAGATCTCTACCTCTGCATTGAACGTACAAATGGGTCGAATCCAGGCGCTTCTGGAGGGGTGGCGATGAAAGCAATATCTTGTCTTATTTTCCTGCTTCTGGCGCTATCTCTTTCTTCCTGTAACGCCTTTTTCGCTCAGACCCCAGGCTGCAAACAAATGGTCAGCTCGGAGTTGCGGGCACAAATAGGAAGAGAGTTCACGGTGGATGATTTGCTAACGTGGATCAGCACTACTTATCAGATCCCGCGTGAAGACATTAGTGTTTTTTCGATAGGAGATGGTGATGAAGTATCGCTTTCTTGGAAGGTCATGCGCGTTGAATATCAAGCTGATATTAGCGCCGCCAGATTGGACAGTATTGCTCTCCGTTTTTTTCAGCCGATGAAACCAACAATCGCCGAGGTGATCGCTTGTTTTGGAGAACCTGATCTTTACAGCGCAAGATACGGATTGGTTAGCGAGGGCGGCCCACAACTCGATCTAGATCTGTTGTTTCCCACTCAAGGCATCTTTGCCTGGGGCACGATTTATTTCGAGATGAATACCAGGCAACCACCCGCTATCACGCCGAACTTTCCCACCGCATCTCTTATATTCAAGCAGCCTGGCCCAGCAGACCAGTTTACCAGGTTTTTGTGTTGGGATCCCGGTTCAGATGTTTGCCAAGAGATCGCAGCCAGCTATAGGCCATGGGTCAAGGACTGGAAAGCCATCGAAATAGGACCGCAAATCCAACAGTGATCTCTGTCTGGTTGAGCATCAAATTATATGGCTATGATGATGACACCTGGGTTCGACCAGCATCACGGCGAGCGAGGCGGGTGTACGCATGGCAGAGTTGCGGTACAAGCCCTGGGGGGAGACTCGCGGGGCGACCGATGAAGCGACGCCGACGAAGCGCCGTTTCACCGGACAGGTGCTGGACGAGGTGGCGGGCGGGTTGTATTTCTATAACGCGAGATACTACGACCCGGCGGTCGGGCGGTTCACTCAGGCCGATACGCTGGTGCTGTAACCAACAAACTACACCCCAAGCATCGCAACCTGTTTTCTCTGCGGACGTTATTACCGTCACCGACCCGCGCCACCCCCTGTGCGGACGGACGATGCCGCTGCTCGCGACCCACGAAAGACCCGGTCAAACCTGGTTCGAGGTCGAACAGGCCCCTGGCATACGCCGCTGGCTCCCTGTGGGCGTGACCGACCAGAGCAGCCTGGCGCAACCACATGCCTCGTGTCCCCTCGACTGGCATTCTGTGCGACAATTGCTGGCACACTACACGGCGATCATCGCCGGGCCAGAGGAGGACGCAGCAGATGGATGCCCAGATGAGAGGGGAGCAGACGGAACTGCGGCCGGTGCCATCGAGTCTGATGGCACCGGCCGCAGTGTGGGGGAGTATGACGGAGGCGCAACAGGAACGCGTGCGTCGGATCGTGGCGCAGGTCTGCCGGGAGCGGCTGGACGAGGAGCGGTGCGATGAGCCAGCGTGAAGGGGTCCAGCAAAGTGAGCGAGAAGCACTTGGCGCGGATGGCTTACGTCTATATTCGGCAATCCACGCTCCAGCAAGTGGTACGCAACCCGGAGAGCCAGGTCAACCAACGGCAGATGGTGGGGCGGGCGATTGGGTTGGGGTGGTCGGCGGAGCGCATCGAGGTGATAGACGAAGATCAAGGGCGCTCAGGCAGCGACAGCGCAAGTCGGAGCGGATTCCAACGACTGGTGACGGAAGTCAGCATGGGGCGGGTCGGCATCATCATCGGCTACGAAGTATCGCGCCTGCGCGGAACAACGGAGACTGGTATCATTTGCTTGACTTGGCGGCTGTATGCGACACGCTGATTGCCGACCACGACGGCGTCTACCATCCGCGGCAATTCAACGACCGGCTCTTGTTGGGACTGAAGGGGACAATGAGTGAGGCAGAACTCCACATTCTGAAGCAACGATTGGAAGAGGGACGGCTGCGGCAAGTGGAACGGGGAGCATACCGCCAGGTGTTGCCGACGGGACTGGGACGGGCCGCCGACGGGCGGGTGGAGAAAGACCCGAGAGAGCGGGTGCGCGGGAGCATCGAGTTGGTGCTGGCAAAATTCGCCGAATTGGGGAGTTGCGGGCAGGTGTTGCACTACCTGCGGCGCGCAGAACTGCTGCTACCGCGTCGCCAGCTGCATGGAGCAGTGCGCGGAGAGATCGTGTGGAAGCCACCAACAGACACGGCGATCTACGAGATCGTGCGCAATCCGGCCTATGCAGGTGCGTTTGTGTATGGGCGAAGGCGCCACACGCCGGGGCAACCGCCAGCCGTGCGGGGGCGTCGGCCGCAAGAGGAATGGATCGCCATTGTGTGCGACGTCTACCCGGCCTACATTACGTGGGCGCAGTACGAAGCGAACCAGGCGCAGTTGGTCCGGAATGGACAGCGCACCGGCGGTGCAGATCTACGCGCGGTGGGCGCAACACGGGAAGGGCCTGGTTTGCTGCAAGGACTGGCGGTGTGCGGACACTGCGGCTACCATCGTCAAGTGATGTACAAAGAAGGTTATCACCACTACCCGTGCCAGAACATGCGGCGCCGGTACGGCGTGGCGGCCTGTCCCACGATTCACGGGCCCAGGGTGGACGCGGCGGTCACACAAGCCTTCTTTGCGGCCCTGCGCCCGGCCAACCTCGACGTACTGGCAGAGGTATTAGCGGCACAGCGCACAGAACAGGAACAGCTGACGGCGCAATGGGCCGCACAGGTCAAGCAAGCCGAGTACGAAGCGCAGCGGGCGCAGCGGCAGTACAGCCAGGTCGAGCCGGAGAACCGACTGGTGGCGGGCGAACTGGAGCGGCGCTGGGAGGAAAAGCTACGCCAGTTACGCAACGTCGAGGAAACGGCGCAGCGCTGGCGTGAACGCAACAGTGCGCCGCAGAAGATCACGCCCGGAGCCTGCGTGAGCAATTTGCCCACCTCTCGGCGCACCTGCCCGCAGTATGGGAAGGTTGCACACCTGCACAGCGCAAAACCCTGCTGCGCAGCCTGGTCGAGCGGGTGATCCTGAGACGAGACATAGCCGACCGGGTGCATGTGCGCATCGTGTGGCTCTCCGGCCACTACACCGACTTGAAGTGCAGACGCCGGTCGGCGTACAAACGACCGTCAACGGCTATGCGGCGATGGTGGAACGAGTGGGCGCATTGCATGCGCAGGGCCTGGACGACACCCAGATTGCGGCGCAACTGAGTCGGGAGGGCTTCCACTCAGCGCGGCGCAGCGATGTGGCGGAGGATGCCGTGACGACGATTCGGCATGCATACAGGTGGCTCGACCGAACCGGTCCTCGACCGGTCGTGCGCGAGGATATCATACCGTCCCCGCACTGGCGCAACGCCTGGGCGTCAGGCCCCAGTGGGTCTACCGCCGACTGCATACCGGTCAGATCGAAGCCGAATACGTAACCCGCGACCCACAGACACAGCAGTACTGGATTCAGGATGATCCAGCATTGATATCGCGCCTGCAGATCCAGGCGTGATACTAATTGCAAGGTTAGGAGGGCATTGTGATGATACGATCGTCCCCCAGCCGGGAAATCCGCAAAGTCTGAATCGTTACAGTTATTGCAGCAGTAATCCACTACGTTTTGTTGACCCCAGCGGCCATGCTGGAGTAGATTTCGGGGGCGGCGGTGGTGGCGGCGCAGGTGTCGGGTTGATTGTGGCCCTCATGCAAGGCGCCCAACAGACCATGACCCAGGCGCAAGGGGCGATTTATCAGTATGGCCCGGTAGCAGCCCAGACCACGTGGTTGTATGGAAACCAAACCATCGCCGCCGGTGATCAGCTAGCGCAGGCGGCGCAGAATGCCGGTCAGGGTGGCAATACGGCGGGGCCGGGTGGGCTGGACCCGAACGATCCTCTTTTCCGCAAACTGATCCAGCAAACTGGAGAAGCTGATCCTATCAAGGCGATTGCCAAAGCCTCTGTCCAGGGACCAGCAAATGCGGGCGTAACAAACGGTGTGACTGTCTTGGGGCGTTTTCCGGCATATGTCAATACGGCAAACAGACTCGGTGCGAACTTCCTCAACTTCGTCGATGATAGTTGGGATAGGCTAACCGATGCGCAGAGGTGGGCTGTGAACAAGCAGTTCTTGGATGATGCTATTGCCCGTAGCGACACTTTTAGGTTGGCAAGTTTGGTAAGCGAAGCGAAAGCGGGGACCTATTTCAGAAAGGAGCTGGAATATCTGATCTCACTTGGGTATGACGTAGTGGGCGACATGTTGGTAAAAGTCAAGTAGGAGATAGATATGACGCAACTCAGGCTCACCGAGTTAATACACGAGCCTTTTCACTGTTTAGCGGAGAGCTTTGGTTTCTCAGTAGTGCATGCAGAGGACTATCCGAAGGATTATGGTAATGCCATCGTGGTACTCCAATCCCGTGTGTGTCGTCTACGAATCATAGTGGAACGAGAACGCGTCTTTGTTGAAGTCGGTTCGCTGCAAGCGCCACTAGATTGGGCGATCCACGCTTCTCACTTATGGTTCGATATAGGTGACGTTATCTTGTTCTTGACTGACGGGAAGACCACATGGGAGTATCCTTTCCCCGATAGTGATCTACGTGGCGCTGCTCTTATCGCGAATCAAATAGAGAGCATTGCAGGTGAATTGCAGCCTTACATTGGTGAGGTACTTCATCTATTTGAACCTGAAGTATTCGAGGAGCAACGGGCAGGATTGTTAGAGTACAGACAGCGGCAGGCTGATAAATGGTTGAATTCGCTCTACGAAAAACGCCGTATGGCTGACCGGGAAGCCGAGTTGTAGTTGCAGGTTGCTGGTTTCCCAGCACCTTCGACCGAGCCCCTCCCATCAGGTGGGTTATTTCACAGGGTCAAGAGGTGTATTTGAGTGTACCCAATGGTGAATTCGCCCAATCCCAAGAACCTGCCATCGGCAATCTGTACGAGAAGAAGGTGGTCGGCAGCACAACGACACACACGAAATACTACTATTTCAACGGTGAGCGGGTGGCGGTGCGCGTGGCGGGGGTGTTGTACTGGCTGTTGCGCGATCACCTGGGTAGCACGACGGTGACGGCCAATGGCGCCAGCGGTGAGCGCACGGCGGAGTTGTGGTACAAGCCGTGGGGTGAGACTCGCGGGGCGACCGATGCAGCGACGCCGACGAAGCGCCGCTTCACCGGGCAGGTGCTGGACGAGGTGGCGGGCGGGTTGTATTTCTACAACGCGAGATACTACGACCCGGCGCTGGGGCGGTTCACTCAGGCCGATACACTGATCCCCCAGCCGCAAAATCCGCAAAGTCTGAATAGATACGCCTACGCGGCCAATAATTCTCTCAGGTTCAGCGACCCCAGCGGACACGCAGCGGTATGTGGCACAAGCGCAGATGGTGGTTGTGGTACCACGCCTCCCAGATCATCCAAGCCAGTGATAGTGCCGTTGCCGGCTCCAACACCACCGCTAGGTACGCCAACGCCAGGGCAAGTCATTGCTGACCAGGGAGGAACAGCGAATTCCTGGAGTTGGGACGCCTTGTTTTCACCAGACACGGTAGTTACTCTATACAAGGGAGCGGAAGATATCTCCGGCTATACGTTTGGGTTCGTGAATACCAGGGAAGGATACTCAATCTACAAGGTTGTTGGCAGGAATGGTCAGGAATACTGGGTGGCGGCCGGTTCTGCTGCCGCATTGCGCAGAATTGGACTCAATCCCGGAGTGGCAAATAGCTCACGTGCCATGAACGCAATACGGGCTGCAGGACGAGGCGGCGATGGCCCTTTTCTCCTCGCTGGTGGTCTTGCGTCTGTTGGACCAAATCTGATTGCCCACGCTGGCCACGGAGATTTTTTCAGCAAGAACACCGTGACCGATCTTATCGTTGACACGGGTGGGTGGGCATTCTCAGAAGGTGTTGGATTGGCAGGTGCAGCGCTGGGAGCAGCCATGGGGGTTGCTCCCTTGATTTTTGTGGGAGAAGTCGTGGGCTCTGTAGGTGGAAGTGTGTATTGGGATAACAAGGTCGCTCCGGGTGCGAGAGCAAGGGTTCGAATGTGGCTTCGATAGGCACGGTCATGTCGGCGAAAGAACTGTGCAGTGATGCATGCAGGCAGGAGGATTTGAGACCACGATGAGGAGACATTTACTTTCTTCCACCAACCTCCTTTCCCCTCTGTTTGCGGGGGTGTCGGGCGGGGGAGGGATTGCCGTGGGCCTGTTATTGCATGCGGCGTTGCCAATCGGGGACTATACACCTCCACTTTGGGCGTGGCTTGCGGCACTGCTTGTGGTTCCTGGCGCCGGCCTTGTTTTGCACATCACCATGCGGCGAGTGGTATATATCAAGATGTTCTTCGCTGCTGTCCTTGCCATGGCGACACTCGCGTATGGGCATTTGGTCTTGCTTGTGGTTACAATTGGAGCTAATTCTGTTGTTCGTCTGCTCATCGCGATGCTTATTGCAGTGGCGCTGGCCTGTGTGAGTATTCAGACATACGTGATCTTTCTGAAGGCACCAGAGCGGTCGACCATGCCTCACGAAGAAATCGGTGTGCTGGACAGTGCCAACGGCCTGGTCGATTTGTCTAGATTCCCACCGGAGGCAGAGAGGTGGCATAGACGGTGGGACAAGATGACAACCTTAACCCGGTCACTGTTGCCGCTGATTGCCGGGCTTGCAATGCTGTTCGTTCGCTCGCTTTCTGCTTCTGGCGACGTCATTCTTGTGGTGCTGTGTGCCAGCGTTATGGCTGTGGGAACAGCAGTCGGCGTTGGAAGACATCTCGGTTTTGCTGTGGCGTCTCGGCGGTGGGAAGAACAGCATGGTATGGCCATCATTATCAAACGACCGTGATTGGCTGGTGGGCTTACGCAAATGCACATCTCACACAAACTGGCAGCCTAGGATTCAAAGCAAACGCCTATCAGCATGGGCATCGAGCTGAGCAGGCGTCATGGCAGCCATGTCACCTTGCAGGCGTTCCAGGCGCTGGTGGCAGAATACCATGATGTCCTGGCCGCTGGAACGCCGAACTATGCTCCAGTACGGGGTTCTGGTGCGCCTTATGACGTTGGTCACTTCGACAACAGGCCGAGGTGACGCCATGAACACACGGAGATTGCGTTTGGCGGTCCTGACACTGGCAACTTGCCTCGCTGTGGCTGTCTCGAGCTTCATCTGCACACCCGGCGCCCCGGCGCCGCCGCGGCCCTTTACGACTGAATCCATGCTGATGGATGCTGCGCTGTTCCCTCCTGGCTGGAGTAATCGGCCCATCATCCCAACCGCGGACTCGCACGGCGCCCTGGAGCATCCGTCACGAGGCATGAGTGGAGACGGCGTAGTGTATCATGAAATCTATCGTTACGAATTCGTACGCAGTGCGCAGCGTGAGTATAAGCGCCAACTGGACGTGTGGTATCCAGGTACACATTTTTACGGCGCCTGGGAGGAAAAGCCCGAATTGACAACACTAATGGATTTTGCAGACGAGGCGTACGTAGCCTGTGCAAGCTACATTGCGCCCAATACGGAAGGCGCCGAACTTTGCGGCATGTTGGCACGGTATGGCGAGTTCGTCGTACGATTTTCGGCCCAGATTGCGCCCGCGGCACCGCTGGCGCTTGACGAGGATGAGTTGGGCGAGTTGCTGGTCAAACTCGATGATCGGTGGGAGGCGGCCATGGCATCACTCCCGACGCCATCGCCGTGATCTACCATGAGTTGCGCAATCAGCCCGATTTTTGCCACGAATTGACACGAATCGAAACGAAGGCAGAAGCTCGATTCGTGCAAATTAGTGAAATTCGTGGCAGAGAAAGCTGGGCGGATCTTTGCCACGAATGGCACGAATCGAAACGAAGGCAGAAGCTAAATTCGTGCAAATTAGTGAAATTCGTGGCAGAGAAAGCTGGGCGCACGGCGGGCGGCGTGGCCTACACCCTGGTCTACGATGCGGAGAACCGGTTGCAGCAGGTGAAGCAGGGAAGTACGGTGCTGGCCAGCTACACCTATGAGGCGGACGGCAACCGGGTCAAGGCGGTGATTGGCAGCAGCACGACGGTGTACGTGGGGACGATCTACGAGAAGATGACGAGCGGCAGCAGCACGACAATCACGAAGTACTACCAGGCTGGCGGTCAGCGGATTGCGCTGCGGGTCAACGGGGTGGTGTACTGGCCCGATCACCCTTCGGCAAAGCTCAGGGTAGGCCTCGGCTCCACCGCGCTGACGCTGGACAGCAGCGGCGCCCGTCAGACCGAACTGCGCTACTATCCCTAAAGAAAATTGATCTGCTGTAGAGGGTGTTGTCACGTCGGAGGCGTGACCTACGGTGTGGGGTGCTTTTCAGGCAAAAGAAAACAGGTCTGGTCACGCGTGACCAGACCTGTTTTTTACCTCTGTCGGGCGGAAGCGCCGACAGAGCAGGCGCAGGGTCTGCTCTGTTGGCCTGTGACACGGATCAAGGCGCGGTGTAAGTCATCCGCATTTGCGGCCGCACCGTGGTGTCCGCGAAGTCCGAGGCGATGTACTCGATCTCGGCGTTGACGTCGCCGTTGGCGGTGATGATGAGGCCGTTGTTGCCGCCTGGGTCGGCGATCCACTGCTGCACCAGCGGCGCGATGTCGAACCACATCCACTGGCCGGTGCGGCGGTAACCGGTCTGCTGCACCGCGGGCAGGTGCGCACGGTCGGAGCGGCCACGCGCGCCTGGCGCTTCCCAGCCCATGCCGGCATCCGCCTCGTTCCAGGTGGCGCCGGCTTCAGTCCACGGGCGATACATCTCATACACGTTGAGCATCACCGGCGAGTAGTCGTGAACTGAGTCACTGACATAAGTGACCCAGATGCCGATGCGCGCACTGGTGACCGTGGCCCGGCGGCTGATGCCCGCCAGGTCGAAACGGATCAGGATGCTCTTGGTGTTTGGCTGGCGCACGTAGAGGTTGGCGCCGTTGCCATAGTTGGTTGTCGGCATCCAGGCGTTGATGAAGGTGTCGCTGGCGCCTGCGTAGCCATCCAGGCCGTTCTGCAGTGTCAGCTGGTAGTTCATGGGCGGCGGCAGGAAGTAGTTCATCGCGCGGCCCATCAGGTCGGCGCGTTGGGCGGCATCGCCAAAGGCCTCGAACGGGAAGCCCAGGAAGACCACCCGATAGCCGTTGTCGCCCACGGTGAGCGCGGTCGGCTCGCCGGTGTCATCCAGGAAGGCCGCCATCGCCGGTTCGACGGGCGTCACCTGGTCGTTGTAGTCGGAATAGCCCACAGCCGCGTTGTTGACCGGCACATCGCCCATACCGCCGGTGACCGGATTGCCGGCCACAGCCGAAGCGACCGTCATCGGAATGTCGTTCTGAATCTCGCTGCCGTCCCAGGCAATGTGCAGGTAATCATGCACAAAGTCGGTGGTGCCGGCCGCCTGATCCAGGACATCCATGCCGGAGAGGAAGAGGCTACCGCCGTTGTCCAGGAAGCCGGCCAACTGCGCTTCGTAGGGAAGCAGGGGTCCGGGGTAGGCCACGCCGGTAAACCAGACAACTGCCCGATGAGCGTTGAGATACCCGGTCGGGATGTTGGGGTCAGCGGCCAGGTCCCAGTAGTTGAAACTGTAGCCGGCGGCGGTCAGCGCGTCGGTGTAGAAGGACTCCACGTCAATCGCGCCGGTGTCGCCATCCACGACCAGGATATCGGAAGTGACCGCGATGGTGCGCAGTTCCAGGCGAGCCTGCACATTGTGTTCGGCCAGGGAGATCGCCTTGAAGTAGGTGATGTCCTCCAGACCGTTGGTGGCGGTGGCCGGCACGCGCACCTGCACGCCAACCTGGGCGCTGGCGCCGGGCGCCAACGGGCCGAGATAGGCGATCTGGCTGCTGAAGTCACCGTTCCAGACGGTGGTCGGCCAGTACTCCTTGGCCGCCTTCAGGTAGTAGGTGTCTTCGCTGTAACCCGTGTTGCGCACGGTGATCATGTAGCGCACCACCGCGGACGGACCGCCGCCATCGAGGGTGTGGTCAGCCACCGCGGACACATCATAGGCGGGCGACATCACAACGGTGCTGGGGCTGCCGGTAGCGCCGGCGCCTTCAGCCGAGGTGACGACCGTGCCGTCATTGGTGATGACGTCGCCGGTGGTCAAACCGCCGGCAATTTGCACGGTGAAACTGAGTTCCAGCGTGGTCCCGGCGTCCACCGCCAGGCCGCTCCAGACAACCATATCGCCAGCCAGGGCGCCGCCATTGTCCGCGCCCACGAAGGTCGTGTTGGCCGGCACCGGGTTGCTGACCTGCACACCGGTTGCCGCCGCATTGCCGCCGTTCTTGATCTTCAGATTGAAGGTCAACAGGCTGCCAGGGCCAACCGGCTGGTCGGACGTGAAGGCGCGCACCTGCAAGGCCGGGCGCGGATCGGCATCAGCCAGTTTCCACACACCGCGGCCGTGGGTGCCGGCCACGATCTGACGCGTGCCCGTGTTCAGGTTCAGTTGCCAGATGGCAACCACCGGGAAGCCCGCGCCCATCGGCAGCCAGGAAGCGCCATCATCGGCGGTCATCAGCGGCCCAATGTCGGTGCCGACATAGAGGGTGCCCGCGTGACCGGCATCCTGGATGATCGAGTTGACCGGGATGTCAGGCAGGTTGCTGCTGATGTCGGTCCAGGTGGCGCCAGCATCGGTGGTCTTGAAGACGTGGCCTGGGGTAGCCGGGGTGGCTGCGCTGAAGCCGGCGAAGGCGGCATAGGCCACGCGATAGTTCGAGTTGTCCACGGCGAAGGAGGTCACCGGGCGGGCCGGCAGCGGCGCCTTGTCCACGCGCTCCCATACAGGCGCGGCGGCCGTGGCGTCGGTTGACAGGTTGATGTAGCCGTCCAACGCGCCGACGTACACGGCGGGTGAACCGGCCGTGGGGCCAATGGCGCTGATGACGCAGCCGCGCGCGCCGTTGGGAGCCGCGCCGCTGCAACCTGAGGTCAGATCACCGCTGGCGGTCGTCCACAGGTCGCCACGGTTGTCGGTGCGATACAGGCGATAGGTGCCGAGGTAGAGCCGCTCTGTGAACTGCGGATCCATGGCCATGGGGACATAGAACTCAGAGCGATCGTTCGTGTTGATGCCATTGGCGATGCTCATGTTGCTGAAGAACGAGCCTAACATACCGTCGCTGAAGCGATAGGGAGAAACGCCGTAGTAGGTGCCGTAGACATAGTTCGGATTGTTGGGGTCTACAATCACCTGGCCGCCGTCGCCGCCGGCATAGTCGAACCAGCTATTGCTGACGCCCGACTTGCGCATCGTGCCGTTGTCTTGCGTACCACCGTAGAAACGGTTGACATTGGTCGGATGCTGCGCAACACTGGTGAACTGCCCGATCGCCAGGCCGGTGCGTGCAGTCACGCCGGCCGTGTTCGGGTCCACAGTGCCATTGAGATTGGCCCAGTCGGCCGCATCAATGGGGTCGCCAGGGTTGGTGCGTCCGCCATAGTTGGCCGACGACCAGACGCCGCCGTCGTTGCCGATCACCACGTTGTTGGGCGCGTCGTTGCGGATCGCGATGGCGTGAAAGTCCGGGTGCTGATTCCAGCCCATGTCGAGCCAGGTGGCGCCGCCGTCCATCGAACGGTAGATGCCGCCGGTGCCGCTGCCATAGTCGAACATGCCGCCGGCATAGACGATGTCGGCATTGGTCGGATCTGCGGCCAGCACGTTGTCATAGAAACACTGCGATCCGCAGTAGCCGGCAACCACAGCGGTGCTGGTTTCGCTCCACGTGTTGGCATCATCCGTGGATTTCCAGACCGTGGAGGGGTGGCTGTTGCCATCGGTATCCACCCATTCGAAGCCGGTGTAGAGCGTGGCGGAGGCCTGACCGGCCGGGTGCGAAATGGCCAGGGCGAAGCGTGTGGCCGCAGCCGGGTAGTTGGCGTTGCTGGGCAAGCCGTTCATCGCCTCGAACCAACTCATGCCGCCATCAGTGGACTTCATGATGCCCTGGTTCCAGTACGTGGCATAGAGTACGGCCGCGTTCTGTGGGTCCATCACCAGGGCGGTGGCGCCGCGGCTGGCCACGGTGGTGGTATAACGGTCGGTCCAGGTGATGCCGCCGTCGCTCGATTCCCAGATGCCAAAGGGCGTCGGGTTGGGCGGGCTGACGCGACGGTTGCCGCCGCGGCCGCGCAGGGTGGACACGAAGAGATGGTCAGCGTTGGTGGGATCCACGGCGACGTTGGAGATCGAAACCTGGTTGAAGGCGGCGCCGCTCACCTGGAAGAACGAGTTGCCGGCGTCGGTAGACTTGAGCAGACCGTTGCCGTAGTAGCTATCGCCAGAGAGCGCACCTTCACCGGTGCCGACGTAGACGATGTCTTCATTGGATGGAGCCAGCGCAAGCGCGCCAATCGCCAGCGAAGGCAGATCATCGGTCTTGGGTGTCCAGGCCGTGGTCAGGGTAGAAGAAATCCAGACGCCGCCCTGGGCCGCGCCCAGGTAGATCGTGTACGGTTCGCTGGAACGGATGGCAAGGGCGCCGATGCGCCCGGACATACCGAGGAAGTAGCCGGGACCGCTGCGGCCCACCTGTACGATGGGGTCAGGGCCGACGTTGGTCCAGGCGCCGTCGAAGGCGCTGGGCGCGGCGGGGCCGATCGTCCTCTGCATCACGCTGAACTGCTGGGCAGCTTCGGCGCGCTTCTCAGCGGCCTGCGCCACGCTGAAGTTCGGATCGCCGGCCGTGCGCCGCGAGTAGAACCAATCATCGCGGGCGTAGGGGTCATCCTGCGTCGGCTGGCGGTAGCCCTTGGTTCGGTTGATGGGGGCTGGTGGGCCGTCGTCGCCGTTGTTGGCGGCGGCGCGTAACGTTGGCTGACCGCTGATCTGGCTGCTGGCGCCTCCGGTCGCCGGCGCGACCAGGAACGTCGTGACCAGGAGCAGGACGATCAGCATTGGGTTGAAGACACGAGACCACTGGGTGCGTTGCATGTGCAAGAACCTCCTCTAGCAATTGGAAAATGAACGACATGTGTGGAGAACCATCGGGACGATAACGATTATATGCACTGCCGATGATTTGTCAATCCAAAGAAAAAGCCGGGATTGCTGCCAACCAGCCCTCGAGGCTGATGACAACAAACCCGGCTTTGCCGCCGAATGGATTCGGGGCGAAAGGGCGGCGCGCCTGCCAGGTGCGATACCAATCGCTCGCTGGCGGCGGCGCGCCGCCTGGTCAGTTACGCAGCGGTTCGAGCCGCCGGCGCATTACGTTACGGCGCCTGGAAGACGATCTTCATCTGCGGGCGCACGAAGGTGACGATGTAGTCGGACGAGGTGAACTCCAGCTCAGAGTTGGTGTTGCCGGTGCCAGCCAGGGCGATACCCTGGTTGCTGTCCGCGTTCATCACCCACATCTGCGCCAGATCGGTCACGTCGAACCAGACCCAGCGGCCGGAGCCGCCGAAGCTGACACGATCAGCGAAGCTCGCCGCACGATCGCTCGGCCCCATCGCGCCGGGCATCTCCCACGGCATGCCGGCATCGGCATCATTCCAGGTCGCGGCCATCTCTGACCACGCCTTGTAGACCTGATAGGCTTCCAGCGTCACGGGGTTGCCGCTGCCGTAGGTCACGTAGAGGCCGATCTGCGCCTGCGTCATCTGTGCGCTGCCGGGCATAGCCGACAGATCGAACTTGACCAACGCGGTCTTGACGCCGGGCTGACGGACGTAGAAGTCCGCATCGCCGCCGTACGCCATCGTCGGCATCCAGGCATTGAGGAAGGTGTCGCTGGTGCCGCTGTAACCGTTCAGGCCGTCCTGCAGCGTGAATTCGTAGGAATTCAACGCAGGCACGCTGAAGCTGGCCGAGGCGCTGGCGATCGGCTCACCCATCTTGTACACGTTGTCCACGAACGACCAGTTGCCGCCGGCCGCGCCAAGTTCGGCCATCACATCGAAGCCGAAGTTGACTTCCTGCCCGGCTGCCATGTCACCGACATAGGCAATGGCGACCACGCCGCTGTCCGGACTGTAGGCGTTCTTCAGCGCCGCGGCGCCGCCGGTCTTGAACATCTGAGCCGCCACGCCATCCGGTACGCTGATGGGGAAGGCTCCGCCGTAGACGCTGCCGTCCACGTAGGAGACCAGGCTGCGATCAATGCCCACCACATGCAGCAGGCCAGTTTCCGCGCCGCCGTTGTTCACGTTGCTCACGGCCACGGTAGCGGTTTGACCCACGGCGAAGGTGTCAGGAGTGACCGTGATCATGGCTTCCACTTCGGTCGCCGCGTTCCAGATCTTGACCTGGCCGTAGGAGCCATCGGCCGCCTGGTCCATCACCTCGAAGTGCAGACCATACTGGGTATGGCTGTCACCCGGATTGCCGGAGCCAAGCTCATTACCCGAAACGGTCGCGCCCCACAGATCGGTGAAGTCGCCGTTCAGGTTGACGCCGTCCGCCGCCAGGCCGCGGATGCGGGTGGTGTAGTTGCCGCTGGCCGGGATGACCACGCTGGAAGCATTGGCGATCGTATAGACGAAGCCGTTGTTCGGCCAGGCGAAGCCAGGCACGTAGCTCATGCTGTCATGGAACGCGGGCTTGGCCGGGCGATTGCCCAGTGCAATCACCGCATTGGCGATGTTCGCGTAGTCGTGGATGTTCCAGGTATTGGTCGGCGCCAGACCGAAGGCCGCATCCATGGATTGGCGACGGCCGTTCATCTGCGGCTGGCGAGCATTGGTCGCCGGGTTCCAGAAGCCGCCGCTCCACAGCAGCGGATCGGCGTTCGCGTCCACCACCAGGGTGCTGCCCTTGGGGCCATAGGCCGGTGAGTTCGCTGCGCGGCCGCCAGCCAGCACGTTGTTGTTCGTGTAGGTGTCGTCGCGATACCAAACCACCATGCCGGGCACGTTGGCAGTGACGCGATCCACGATCCAGCCGCCGCCAGGGTGAGTCAGCGTTTGATAGCCGTAGGCCAGGCCGGAGTCTGCGCCGAAGCCGCCCAGGTTGCGCCATTCGAGCATGTAGTAGTGCTCGATGTTGACATCAATCGGCACAATCTCGAAGCCAGACAGCGTCCAATCGCTGGAGTCTTCCAGATCGTTACTGTAGATGACGGTCGCGTCGTTGGTCACGCTCAGATTGTCAATCCACCAGCCTTCCCACTGCACGCCGCCATCCGACATCTGGCGGAAGCGCGTGATGACGTTGCTCAAGCCGGCATAGGCCGATATATCGAAACGCAGGGCGCCTTCGTAGTGATCATTGAGGCCGCCGGGCGGATCGGTCACCGCGACGCCGTCCATGTCCTGCAACGAGGCCCAGGTGCTGCCGTTGTCGGTGGAGACCAGGAAGTAGCCGTAGTCGTAGTCAGCTTCCAGATCGAGGTAGGTGTCGAAGGAGAAGACGAGGCTGCCGGTGACTCCGCTCAGATCCCAACTGCGCGTAGCCGTCTGATCACGGTTGTCGCCCAGCTCGTTGTGCCAGCCCTTACCATCGCCGGCCTTGTTGGGGACGTTGACGACCGTGGGGGGCAGGTTGACACGCACCGTGTCTTCGGCGCCGGCGGGCGTGCCCGCCGCCTGGCCCAACATCACATCCACAGGCTGCGCCAGATCATAGTCAACAACCAGTGGGTTGGTCCAGCCAAAGAACGTGCGCGCCCAGGGGTTGAAGCTGACCGGGTCAGCGCCGCCCAGTTCACCCGTCCAGGAACCGGCTGACATGACATCCCAGAACGCCGTTGAATTTTCGGCCGCGCCGGAGGTGTCGTAGTAGTCAGGCAGGCCGATGTCATGGCCGTATTCGTGTACGATGACGCCAATGTCGGCATCTTCGGGCACGATGGTGTAGTTGAAGACGCGGATGTCGTCGGAACGATCATCAGGGGTGTCCATGCCTGCAACGAGATGGCCGAAGGTCGAGCCATCGCCGTAAGTATCCTCGTAGACATCCCAGCTATGTGCCCAGATCGAGAACTCACCCTCGGCGCCGCCGCCGGCTTCGTTGCCAACGCCGGCATGGGCGATCATGTAATGATCCACGATGCCGTCATCATCGGTGTCCCACTCGCTCCAGTCGAAACCGGGGTACGCCGCGTTGATGGCATCGGCCGTGTCAGCCGCCACGCGGAAGACAGGACCGTTGCGGTTCATGTTGGAGCCGCTGGTGCAAGGCTCGTCTGCACCGTATTCGCCTTCAGAGACCGGGAGCTGCACCCAACCATAGAAATCACCGGTCAGATGATAGAGGCCCTCAGACTGCTTGAGGTACCAGTTGGTGGCCGTATGCCCGGTCAGATCTACACCCGCGCCGCCGTTCAGGTCAGGACGCACCACACCCACACCGGCCGTCGGCCCTTCGCCGAAGAACAGGTTCTGGTAGTAGTCGGTGGTGAAATCTGGCACCCAGAGGGTGTTATTGTCGCCGGTGGGAGCCGGGTCAGGGATCTGATTGTGCAGCGGGCCGGCGATTGTGGTCGTCGTACCGTCCAGCACGCACTCGCCGTCAACTGTCTGGTAGTTATCGAAGGTCTGGGACCCGGCGAATTCGACGATCGCCATCAGGAGCTTGGCTTCGCCAATTTCGCCCAGGCCGGCGGCCATCGGGCTTTTGCCCAGCTTCTCGGCCTGGTTCCAGGCTGCCAGGCGCTTGGCATAGGCGATCGGGTTGGGACCGCTCAGGCCCTTCTGGCGATTGAGGTTTGCCTTGATGGCTTCCACCGCGGCTTTGGCCTCAGCCGCCGTTGAATTCAACGTCAGCTTGCCGTCGGCGCGCAGCATTTGCTCGATGACGAAGTCATCGGCCGGTGGCATGGGGTTGGGTTGCGAACGGATGTATTTCTGCCAGGGGATGGAAGGTGCTGCCGCGGCAGCGCCGTCCTTTTCTGCGGGCGCTGTGGCCAGGGCCGACATGGGCGCCAGTGTGACGACGAACATGGCTACGATTAGAAACCACGTGAACCATGTTGTTCGATGCTGATTCTTAGTCATCTGAGTTCCTTCTTTGGAGATTGGTTCTTTGGGAACGCGAACAATGGATCATGACCCGCGATGGGTTGTGTCCAGGAACAGGCAGCGAGAATTACTGAAGCGTCATCACCTCCTTCGACTGGCGGCTGTTGCGTCCGGTTGATGTCAGCCGCGCACGCAAATACAGGTGCGCGTACGTCGCTGGGAACACGCAAAACATGATTGGGGAACCTAAGAATTGGGAAGTCTTGGCAGCGTGCTTTTCGTCCGGTCACGTGCCCATGCCAGATTATACGCAGTTGGCGCAGCTTTGTCAACAGATCATAGCACGCCGGGTGCATTTCCGTCCTGGATGCACACAGCCCACGCAGATGGGCTTCGCAGCCGTTGCAGCGACTTGCAGTCGCCGGGCGGGGTGGTTTGGCGTCTTCACAGAGGTATGTTACAATTTGCGCACGTGATCCTGTTCTTCATCAGTTTCAGGCGGCCGCTACTATTTGGTTGCATCTCCACGCAACTGATGGTACAATACTCATGAGAGGCTTGACGCGAACTTAACCTACGACCACAGCCCACCTCCGTACGAAGCGACTGGTTGACCGTTGTAGAAAGACCACAAAACCATCATGAACGATCTGGCTGCCGTGTCTGCGGCGCCCACAGAGGCGCCGGACCTGATCAAGCAGGGAGAGCAGATCCTCGCCGAAGCCGAGGCTCGACTCCTGGCCTTGTTCACGCAGCCCGATGATCAGGCTGAGCACAGCCGGTTGCCATCCATATTGCCGTCGCTCAAGTTGCTGCGCGCCGCGCGCAGCGCTTGGTGTGGTGACGGCCATGACCGCGACAAGGCACAGGATCATCTTCGCCTGGTGCGCCGTCAGGAGCAGATCCAGGAACGCATTGCGGCCTCACTCAAGTCAACCGGTCAACTCCTGGCCAATGCAGCCGTTGAGTTGGCTGCATGCCGGCTGCTACTGCGCAACGAGCCGCTCACCGTTGAAAAAGGGCTGATCAGCCTGGAAAATGAGCTGCGCGCCAGCCTGGAAGAGCTGCGCTGGCTGCTGAGTGATTTGCAGACGCCGCCGCTGCTGCAGGAACTGGGGCTGGCTGCGACCCTGACGCGCTATGCCCAGCGCTTTTCTGATCACTATGGCATCCGTGTGTCCATCAACAGCGCCGTCAGCCTACCGCGCTTGCCGGTCACCGTCGAGTTAGCGATTTTTCGCATCATCCAGGAAGGGCTGCGCAATGTGGCACGCCACGCGCGCACCGGCCATGCCCTGCTGGCGTTGAGCAGTCTGGATCGCTACTGGATCATTCAGATCAGCGACCACGGGCGCGGTTTCGCACCGGAAGACTTGGTGGATGCCAGCGGTTTGATAGATATGCAGGAATGGGCCGAACTCCTGCAGGCGCGTCTGCAGATCACCAGCGCGCCCGGCCAGGGCACCACGTTGACCCTGCGCGTCCCCACCGATGTGTCATGATTGCATGTCTGCGAATGTTCAGAGCGACTGCCCCTACCAGTCGCGCCGTTGGTTGCACGCAGCGCACCGCGGCCAACAGATCAAGGAGAAATGCCAATGGCTGAGAAAAGAACGATTCGGATCTTGATTGTCGAGGATCATCCACTCTTTGGACAGGGGTTGCGGCGCGTACTGGAGCTGGAACCTGACTTCACGGTGGTGGGCGAGATCGCCGACGGGCAGGTGGCGGTGGACAAAGCACCGCAGTTGAAGCCGGATGTGATCTTGATGGACATCAACCTGCCGTCCCTCAATGGCTTGCAGGCCACACGCCTGATCAAGACAAACAATGAAACCATTGCCGTGATTGTCCTGACCGCCTATCACGATGATGAGCAGTTGTTCCATGCGCTGCGCGCCGGCGCGGCCGCCTATTTCCCCAAAGATGTCATGCCCTCCGAGCTTGTGACCGCCGTTCGGGCGGCAGCGGCCGGCAACTTCGTCATCGAAGATATCATCATGGGACGCCCGCAGGTGGCGCAATGGATCCGCAAGCACTTCGAGGAGTTGGCCGTGTTTGGCGAATCGGCCGATGAGATGTTCGTGCCCCTTTCACCGCGGGAGATGGAAATCCTGCAATACATCACGCGCGGCGCCAGCAACAAGGAAATTGCGCGCGAGCTGGGCATCAGCCGCCAGACGGTGAAGAATCATATGAGCTCGATCCTGCGCAAGCTGGCGGTTAATGACCGCACGCAGGCTGCGGTGTTGGCTCTGCGACGCGGGTGGGTACGCCTGCAAGATACAACAGCCGATGCCTGAACTCCCGCGCAGCAGACACATTGTGCGTTGCCTCGGGCGACGCCGGAGTAAGTAAATGCACGAGCACAGGCTCGCCCGCGGGCCGCGCGATCAACGGCGCCATGATGAAGGGCATGATGAAGGGCAAAGCTTCGCCGAATTCGCGCTGATTCTGATTCTCATCGCGGTCGTCGTCCTGGCTATTCTGCTGATCATGGGTGATGACCTGCGAGTCTGGATCATCACGGCCTGGCAGAGCCTTTTTCCAACGCAGTAATCAGGGTTCGCATGACACTGACTCTCGTGTCTCGCAGCGTTTTCGCGGCTGCGAGGTGACAGTTGATGCTTTTGCGAACCCCAAGCGCCATGTCCTATGGAATGAGAATTTTTTGACTGTCCAGTTCCGAACAAATTCTGAGCATTCAGACAGCACCAAAGCGGACACTTATTTGATTCTCATTCCTATCCGATGCGATGACGAGTGGCCCGGCTTATGTCGAACCGTCAACACCAAATCCCTGGCATGATCCTCCCCCAGCCGACGACCAACGACGGCGCGTCGCCGCGCGGGTTTTCCTGGGCGTCGCTGTCGCAAACTTTGCTGGACATGCTCTTTCCGCCGCGCTGTGTCAGTTGCGAGCAGCGCGGGCAGCCCGGCGGTCGCCTCTGTTTGGCGTGCCGCAGGACGGTGACGCGCCTGGCCCCGCCCTGGTGCGAGCGCTGCGGCCAGCCTGGAATCAACGGGCGGTCGTGCGCGTCGTGTGCGCAGCAAACCCCAGCGTTGAGCGGCATCCGCGCCGCGCTCTTGTTCGAAGGCCCGGTCCGCCCTGCCATCCACGCGCTGAAGTACAAACAGGCGCGCGACCTGGCGCGGCCCCTGGCCGAACTGATGCTGCCCAGTTGGCGCCATTTGCCACAGCCGCCAGACGCCATCGTGCCGGTGCCTCTGCACCCCGCGCGTGAACGCGAGCGCGGCTACAACCAATCGCAACTGCTGGCCGCGGTCATTGGGCCGGCCGTGGGGGTGCCGGTAGACGGCAGCCTGCTGGTGCGCACACGCCAAACCACGCCGCAGGTCACCTTGCAGGCCCAGGCACGCCGGGAAAATGTCGCCGACGCCTTTGGCATCCGCCCGGAGCAGGCCAACCTGGCGCCTGGCCGCCGCTTCGTGCTCATTGACGATGTTTGTACCACCGGTTCGACCCTGGGCGCGTGCGCCGCGGCCCTGGTCGCAGCCGGCGCCCAACAGGTGTGGGCCTTCACCCTGGCGCGCGCACGTTGGTCGTCGCACACACCGGCCCATGCCTTGCTGGACGATCAACCCTCGCCTTGAGAAACAGTCTCAGGGCCAATTTCACACCCTGACAGGGTGTCATACGAAAGAGAGGCAGAAATGGAACTGCACATCACTGGCAAGAATGTTGAAATAACCGACTGGCTGCAGCAGTACGTTGAGAAGAAGGTGGGCCGCCTGGATCGCTACCTGCCCGACATCCAGGAAGCCCGCGTGGAGTTGACCACGCAGAATTCGAGACGGGCCGGGGATCGTCAGGTGGCCCAGGTCACGTTGCGCAGCAATGGCTCCATCCTGCGCGCGGAAGAGAAAAGCGACGATATGTTCGCGTCCATTGACGCCGTGGTGGACAAGATCAACCGCCAGGTCAAGCGCTACAAGGACAAGCGCCAGCGCGGGCGCGGGCGTGAATTGGAGCGCGCCGAGCAGATGCAGAGCGCGGCCGAGGAGATGGAGTCCATGGCGGCCGAAGAAGGCGTCACGTCCGGCAGGATCGTGCGCACCAAGCGTTTCCCGATCAGCCCGATGGGCCCCGAAGAGGCCGCCGAGCAGATGGAACTGCTGGGGCACGATTTCTTTGTCTTCTTCAATGTGGATGACAACCGCGTCAACGTCATCTACCGCCGCGCGGATGGCGACTTTGGTCTCTTGCAGCCGGAGATGGCCTGAACTGTGAAGCGAGTCCTTTTTGTATGCACCGGCAATGTCTGCCGCTCACCGATGGCGACCGGCCTGCTGCGCCACCGTTTGCAAGAACTTGGGCTGGCCGACCAGGTCAGCGTGGCGTCTGCGGGCGTCTACGCGTTGGTGGGCCAGCCGGCCAGCGCCAACGCGGTAACGACGTTGGCCCAGCGCGGGATTGACATTGGCGATCATGTGGCGCATTCCCTGGAAATCGCCGACGTCAAGACCGCGGACATTGTGCTGGTGATGGAGGAGGCGCACCGGCGCTCGATCTTCTACACGACACCCCAGCACCTGGGAAAGGTCTACCTGCTCACCGAAATGAGCGGGCAACACCATGATGTCAAGGACCCTTATGGGCAGCCGTTACCCGAGTATGAACGGTGCGCGCAGGAGCTTACCCAACTCATTGACCAGGGGATGCCGCAAATCCTCCGACGCCTCGGCCTGGCGGCGAAGAGTTAGCATCGGATCAACCCAGTGGCCCGGCGGTGACGCCGGGCCACTATTCATGGCCGCTCTCGTGGAGTATGCACCCCCATGCGCCGCAGGCACAGCCCTACTGCTGCGCGGCGGACGTGCGCCAGAGCTTTGCCAGGTCCACATACGTCACATAGGTGTAGTACGCCATCAGCGCGCTGAGGCGCAGTCCGTGCCAGCCGTCACGCCAGCCGGACAGGGTGATGTAGCGGCGGCGGAACTCGCGCAGGGGCTGCAAAATGTAGTTGTGAAAACGGGGACGCAGGCCGCGTTGTTTGAGGATGCCCGCCTCATACGCGGCGTAGCGCGCCTGCTTGGCGTGAAACTGCGCCCATGAATCGTAGTTGTAGTGCAGCAGATGATGGCGCAGATGTCCTTCGGCGCCGTCCAGTTCTACCACTTCATGCACCGGCCTTGACAGGTCGTAGCGTGCGGCCCCGCGCTTCAATAGGCGCAGTTGATAATCAGGGTACCAACCGGCATGGCCCATGCGCTTGCCCACGATGAAGTTGTGACGCGGCGCCCACCATCCCACCTCGCTGCGCTGAATCACCGCGCGCAGTTCCGTCGCCAGCTCCGGCGTGATACGCTCATCCGCATCCAGGAAGAAAATCCAATCGGCCTCCACCGCGTCCAGGGCATGGTTGCGCTGCCGCGCCCAGCCCTCGAACGGCCGCTGCATGACCTGCGCGCCCGCGGCCTGTGCCAGTGCGGGCGTGCCATCATCGCTGAACGAGTCTGAAACCACCACGCGGTCGGCCCAGGCCGCGCTGGCGATGCAGTCGGTGATATGGCGGGCCTCATTCTTGGTCAGGATGACCACGGTCAGAGATGGTGTCATAAGTAACGGTGTTCTCCGTGAAAGAATTACGGCAACTGCTCAGGCGCCCGGCGCCAACCGGCATTGCACCCTTGCGTTGAATTTCTAACGCAAAGCCGCCAGGGCGCCAGGGCGCAAATCGCATGACGAATTGCAGGATTAGCTGCGCGCCAGGGCCGCGACGCGGCCGTAGGCGTCCAGGCGTAGCGCGAGTTCGGCGGCGGTCAGTGTGCCACGCGCCGACTGCTGCCGGGCGCGGCGGCTCTCCAGCGTCATGCCGACGCGCACGATGGCCCGCGCCACGCGGCGCCGCAGGGGGCTATAGCGGATAGCATACAGGCGCAAGCGGCTGCGCCAGAGCGCCACGATCATCTCGCCCCGGAACTGGCGCGTGCTCTGACCCTCGAAATGGATGACGCGCGCCGCGGGCACGCACCACAGCGGCCAACCCGCGTCGTGCAGACGCCAGCACCAGTCAATCTCCTCGCAGTACATGAAGTAGCGCTCGTCCAGCAGCCCCACGGCCTCGATCGCCTGCCCGGCCACCATCAGCGCCGCGCCCAGGGCCGCGTCAATCGGGAAGGGCTGGCCGGCCGCGTACCAGGCGCGGGGATAGCGGCCGTTCAGGCGCGACGCCAGCAGGCGGCCGTGCAGGGGGAAAAAATCGAAGAAGAGCTGCCAGAGGTCAGGAAAGCGAAAGGCGCCATGTTGAAAACGACCATCATCGTAGGCCAGTTGCGCGCCGCAGCCGCCCGCGTTCGGGTGATCGGCCAGGAACTGCACCATCGCGGACACGGCCGTCGGCGAGACGGCCGTGTCGGGGTTGAGCAGGAGCACGAAATCGGGCAGTGCGTCGGCCGCAGGCGGGGTGAAAGCCGCATCGAAGCCGATCTGGCGCAGGGCCGCGTTGTTGCCGCGTGCAAAACCCAGGTTTTCGGCGCTGCGCAGCAGGTGTGCCCAGGGAAACTCGCTCGCCACCATGTCCGCGCTGCCATCGGCCGAGGCGTTGTCCACCACCCACACCTCCCAGCTCTGCCCCGGCGGCCGTTGACTGGCGGCGATGGCGGTCAGGCAGCCGGCCAGCAGCTGGCGCACGTTCCAGTTGACGATGATGATCGCCAGGCGCAGGCCGGGGCGTGAATCAGACATGGCCGCGCAGCCCCGGCGCGGCGGCCAGGCGGCCGGTGCAATTTGGCATCACGGCTGCCCCACCTCGACGCTGATGCGGTCCACGTAGTTGTTGGCCACCGCGACGAACTCGTGAATCAGCCCGCCCCACCAGAAATTGGTGGCGGACGGCGGCGCCTCATCGAACTCGATACAGCCGCTGACCTGCCCGCGCTGACCGGGCAGCAGATAGTACTGCTCCGTGCCGTCAATCACGCGCCGTTCCAGGTCCTGCGGCCGGCCAATGGCCCAACGGAAGGGGAAATCAACCCCGGTGGTGTCAAAGTTGACGCCAAAGCGCCAGGCGCCGGCCTGCTGATGCCATGATTTATCGTTGTTAGCGATCGCGAGGGTGTTGTAGTTCTGGCTGAAGCGATAGGTCTGTCCGGGCCAGGGGCCAGCCGTGCGGATGGGCACCGTGCCCTGGTTCGCCACCGTGGCCGTGAAGCAGAGCGTGGACCCCAGCGGCACGCCCACCACCCGGTTGACCTCGTTCTGCCATTCGATCTCGCCTTGCAGGATGTCGGCGCGCGGCTTGCCCCCTTCCTGGATGGTGAGGGTAGAGGAGACGACCACATGGTTGCCGGCCAGGTCACGCGCCTCACCCACGATGGTGTAGGCGCCGTCGGGCGGCGGTTCCGCGCCCTTGTCCACCCCGCCCTCGTAGCGATATTCGTGATACCCCATCTCGCCCGGCTTGATGACGCGCTCGCTCTCAGGCAGGTAATACTTCACGTCTGGCTGCGCCGGGTTCACCAGGTAGACGTTGACGGCATCGGCTGGTTTGGTCAGGTAGTAGGAGATGGAAACCCAGTCATCGCGCAGGCCATCCTGGTTGGGGCGAAACTCCTGCGGTACGACCATGAAATTGTTGAGCAGGGGCAGCTCGGTGTCGCCGCCCTGCAGGGTGATCGTGCCGGTGATCTGCTGACTGCTGCCGTTGGCCTCCGCCGCGGTGATGGCCCAGGTGTAAGCGCCATCGGGCAGCACCCAACTGTCAACCGCCTGGCGGCCGGCCGCGCCATCAAGCACGCGCAGTTGATTGACCACGCCGCCCCACAGCACCTCGTATTCGCCGGGTGAGCGCGGGCGCCGTTCGCGGAAGGCAAAGGCCTGGCCCGCGGCATCGGTGAAGGTGATGGAGAGATCCGCATTGCGGCCCAGGGTATAGCGGATGCGAGTGACGTCGTCGCTGCCGTCCGCGTTGGGGGAGATCAGCGCCGGTTCGACGCTGACGTTAGCGAGCAGGGGACGAAAGAGAGAAATGCAGCCCGTGCTGAGCAGCGCCGCCGCGGCCAGGCCCAGCAAGGGTCGCCAGAACGTCTTGAGTTTGATCCAGTGCATGAAAAGCCACGAAAGATGGTCAGAATCATGATTGCGGCGGACACCCCGTCCGGCCCGCAACCCTGCCGCAAGTCTACCACACGCCGGCGCTTTCGCCAAAGGGGAGTCCCGCCAGGCAGCAATTCAGAATACGCACCGCATTTTTTCACCGCTCACACCTGCAACAAGACAGGCGTTAAGGGAGTCTATCTGCCTGACTCACATCTTCACGTCAACCACCGACGGCAACAACGGCGTCTGTGCTCACCACAAATGACTTGATCTGCGCAAGGTTCACCCGTTGGTTGACCTGGGCCAGATCGTACTGCATCTGCAGTTGCAGCCAGCTTTCCGGCGTGCGCCCGAAAGCCTTCGACAGGCGCACAGCCATCTCAGGCGAAATGCCGGCATGACCATTCAGCAGGAGAGAAAACGTTTTGCGCGTGACGCCCAGCCCAGCCGCGGCCTGCGTCACAGTCAGCGCGAGCGGTTCAAGATACAGGTCGCGAATGATCTCACCCGGATGCGGTGGATTCTCCATCGGCATAGTCGTTGCTCCCCAGGTTTACGCTTCTCGTTCAGTTCGTGGCTTTGCCCTCGCGGCCACATCCGCAATTGCATCAAGCTTCTCACCAATCTCAGCATCCAGTTCTTCTCTGGCTACCAGGCTCGCCAGGATGTGATAGTCGCTCTTCAGTAGCAAGTTGATAGGTTTGCCGTTGGCTCAGCAAAGGGCGAGTTGATAGCGGGATTCTCGATGACAACCTGGCTCATGGTGTTCCCGCTTCCTGCAAAAAGCGGCGCAACGCGTCGAAGACCGTGGATTGCCACGGCCACACGCCGGCCGCGGCGGCCTCTCCGATGCGCAGGCCGGGCCTGTGACGGGATGCCAGAAATACCTGAAGCTGCGCCTTCTCCATGTTGGCCGGCCGCGGCACACCTGCGCGATCCAAACACGCAAAATACGGTTCGATGCAGGCATAGGCCGGGTCCGCCGCGACTGCGCGCAGGCAGATGGATTCCAGCATCCCCGCGGATGATGAATCGGGGAGGATGAACACACCCACTTGCAGCCGGCCGCTGGAGAAGATGCCGCTCTGGGCTGGCGCAGCCAGGCCAGCCCTTCGCAGAGCTGCGCAGACGCTCTGGAAGGCGGCCTGGGGATCCACCTCGGCATCGCGGATAATGGCCAGGGACGCGATCTCGTCGAATCCAGGCATGAGCGCCAGGGCTTTGAGGAACCCAGGCAACTCGCTATTGCCGCCGAAGTTGTGGATTTGCAGGCTGGACAGAGCCAACGCCGCGGAGAACGACTGGAAGAAACGCGATGCGTCCGCGCCCTCGACAAGCAGTTGCTTGAGCGCTGTCAGGGGTTGTGGCAACATCAGCGAACCTCCAGGTCATACTTGAGCGCGGCTTCCAACGCCTCCTGATCGTAGATCGCCGGCTTGATGGTCTCGCGGGTGCGCTCCAACCTGCACAGTTGCAAATCATAGATCGGGCCGGCAGAAAAGGCGGTGTGGGCCGCCCGGATCGTTTCCCAGCTGTGGGTGGTGGCGAATAGTTGAACATCGTAAGCGCGCGCCGCTTCACCGATCGCCTGGAATACTTGCGGCAACGCCGCGTGATGCAAACCGTTCTCGATCTCATCAATCAAGAGGGTTCCGCCGGGCGCATTGGCGATGGCGAGCAGGATGGCGCACAGATGCACCATGCCTTGTCCCATGACCGGCAGCGGCATCAGCTCTCGTAGGCCGATCCCGCCGTGAATCATCGGCGCGCCCGCTGTGACCAGAACCGTCAGGCGCGTCAGGCGCGGCTCCAGCAGCCGCAACGCAGAAACCAGGCCATCGGTCCGGCCTATGCGCTCGATATTGCTGAAACGCTCGGCGTCTTCGCCAGTGAAGCGCGCCGCCGCGCCGAGATAGATGCCCAGCGCGGCCGAGACGCTGCCGCTACGGCGGGTCTTGATCTCGCCGTCGGCCGTGAACATGACCCGCGCTTCGGCCTGATGGCCGCGCGAATCCGCATATTCCAGCACCAGGTCTTGTGGAGACATCGGTGGTGATGAAGCCGGTCGGCCGGCTGCGGCTGCCGTTGCCGTTACCGGCCTGGGTCACGGTCTCGGATGGCGCAAGTCTCATCGCCAGACTGCGGTTCAATCCTTGATCGTCCAGGCTGCAAATCTGGATGGACCGATCTGTGCGTTTGTCATAGAAAAACCAACCCCACACCTCATCCGGTTGGAGCGGGAAACGTTCGATGCCGCGGATGGCGTTGACGCGCAACGGCAGTTCAGGATTGTGCGCGCCGATGTGCAGGAAAAGGGCCTCCAATAGCGCGGTCTTGCCAACGTTGTTCTTGCCGGCAATCAGATTTACGCGCGCCAGCGGATCGAGCATCAGATGATCGAACCCCCGGAAATTGACGATTTCGAAACGGGTGTACATGGTTTTGGCTCCTTTGAACGCCTGGCAAGGCTCTGGCTGCCCTCATGCCGGGGTCCGAGTTGTGATTATTATACACGCCATTTGCAGAAGGGCAGAAGTCGCGCGCTCGAATTGTGGGCGGGCACTCAACCGCGGTGGCATCCTCACGGCTGTGGCGCCGGCCCGCGCCCCGGTGGGATGGTCTCGCCGTCGGGGATGTTGCGCAGGTAGTCGCAGGCCACGAAGCGCACGTCGTCCCAGACGTGTCCCTCGGCCTCGAAGCTGGCGATGTCCACGATCCAGCGCTTGCGGTCGTTTTCCAGCCGGTAGATGTGCGGGCTTTCCTGGCACTTCAGGAGGACGTGAATCGGCGCGCCCAGCTCGAAGCCGGCCATGAAGCCCGGCTCGACGACATGCACCTGCTGCCAGCGGTAGCTGAAGTGCTCGAACGCATCCAGGCTGCTGATCCAGTGGAACTGCTCGTCGCGAAAGACGTAGATGGTATCCTTGTCTGCCTCTTTGACCACCAGGCCGTCGCGAATGACTAACGCGGCGCTGCCCGGCAGGGCGCGCGCCAGGCTGGCGCCATGCCGGTTGAGCGGCAGGTTGATCAGCACGATGATGACCAGCAGCCCAAGCGCCAGGCGCCGAATCAGGTGGCTGGCGCCCGTGGCAGTCACAGGCATGGCAACGGCCAACGTCTCCTGCGCAACCGCTTCTTGCTCGGCCGTCGGCTCTGCCTCACCCGCAGGGGGCAAAGGGGTCAGTGGCGCAGCCGGCGGCGGCACACGCGGCGCGGCTGTGACCGCGGCCGCGGTCGCCCGTGCAGCCAGGCGCGCCGTCACTTCATCGGCCAGCAGATCGAACAGGTCATCTGCACGCGCACGGTCATTGGCGCTCATGGCTCACCTCACTGTGAAGAAACCGAACAATTCGCCCAGGCTGACGAAGATGTTGGCGTAGAAATTGCCGCCGAGCGGGCGCAGGAACTCGAATTTCATGCTGGGCGCACCTACGAAGGGGCGCAGGGTCCACGCGGCCTGGCTGCCCACGAACGCGTAGATCAAAATCCACAGGCGCACCAGGTTGGCACGCGCCTGAACGCCGTCGGCCCGTCCACCGGAGATGGCGCGCATCCCCTGCGAGAGATAGCTGACGCCGACAAAGCCGGCGACCGTGAAGACACCCACGTTGAGCAGCTTGAAGAACTGGTAGCTGCTGCTGGTGAGGAGGAAAAAGAGCACGATCGGCGCCAGGCTGAGCAACACCACCGAGGTGATGGTAATCGCGGTCAGCATCAGCGCGATGTTTTGGCTGAGGCTCTGGTTGGAGCCGAAGATCAGGTTGAAGAAATAGAGGGCCGGGGCGCAGACCACCAGGGTCACCAGAAACAGCAGTGGCAGCTTCAGCGCGGAAGCGAGCACCTGCAGCACACTGTGGGTTGATCCCATCACCCCGCCGTACAATGCCAGGAAACCCGCGCTGAACAGCAGCATCGTGCGAATGGACCCCCGCAGGTTGGCGCTGCGCCGGATTTCAGCAAAGACCGCCTGCCGGTCCCGCAGAATCGTTTCGATCAAGGCTAAGTTGTTCAAAATGTCACCTCCGACGCCCGGATTGTAGACCAGACAGGGTCAAAGTGCAAAGTGCATAGTACAAAGTGCAAAGCGTACATCGTGTTCAGTAATCACACTCTCCGGTCTCCGGTCCTCCAAATTTCTCCCTTCTCCCTTCCAATGCTAGAATCCCCTCGCAGTCACCCCGCCGATTAGCCGAAGCAAGCGAGGGAGAAGCAGGATGTTACGATTTTTGACCGCGGGCGAATCGCATGGGCCGTGCCTGACTGCGATTCTGGAAGGGATGCCGGCCGGCTTGCCGCTGACGCGGGAGGCGATTGATCGTGATCTGGCCCGGCGCCAGGTGGCCTACGGGGCCGGCGGGCGCATGAAGATCGAAAAGGACCGCGTCAGTCTGACGGCCGGCGTGGTGGCCGGCCAGACGACCGGCGCGCCCATTGCCCTGACCATCGCCAATCGCGATTACCAGGCCTGGCAGGCGAAGTCCATCCCCCCGCTGACCGTGCCGCGGCCCGGTCACGCCGATCTGACTGGTGCGATCAAATATGGCTATCGCGACCTGCGCCTGGCGCTGGAACGGGCCAGCGCGCGCGAGACGGCCGCGCGCGTGGCGGTGGGCGCGCTGTGCAAATGCCTGTTGGCCGAATTCGGCATCACCATTGGCAGTTACGTGACCATGATCGGCGGCGTCAGCGCGGGCGACCTGGGACATTTGACGTACCGCGAACGCTTTGCGCTGGCGGAGCAGAACGATGTGCGCTGTCCTGACGTGACCGCGCTGGAGGCCATGCACCGGCGCATCCGGGAGATCATGCAGGCCAGGGACACGGCCGGCGGCCTGTTCGAGGTGGTGGCGCTGGACGTGCCGCCAGGCCTGGGGTCGCACGTGCAGTGGGACCGCCGCCTGAGTGCGCGCCTGCTGGGCGCATTGGCCAGCATCCACGCCATCAAAGGGGTGGAGATTGGCGACGCCTTTGCCCACGCGGCCCGGCCCGGTACGGAGGTGCATGATGAGATTTTCCTGGCCGAAGATGGATCGCTGACGCGCGGCAGCAACCGCGCCGGTGGTTTCGAGGGCGGCATCACCACCGGGCAACCGATCGTGCTGCGCGCGGCGATGAAGCCGATCAGCACCACCCTCAACCCGCGGCGGTCCGTTGACCTGGCCAGCGGCGCGGAGGCCGTCACCGTCTACGAGCGCTCCGATTTCAGCGCAGTACCGCGCGCGGCCGTGGTGGGCGAGGCGATGGTCGCCTTCGTCCTGGCCGATGCCTTGCTCGAAAAACTCGGCGGTGACAGCCTGGCCGAGATGCGGCCGCGCGGCGCGGCGCTGCGCCAGTCTCGCCTGGCCGATCTGCCCATGGATAACGTGCCCTGGCAGTTCGCCTACCTGCTGGCCGCAGCAGAGACCCAACCATGACCCCGGACAGCCGCAATATCGTCCTCACCGGCTTCATGGGCACGGGCAAGAGCAGCGTCGGGCGCTATGTCGCGGCCCGTTTGCGCCGCCCCTTCGTGGACATGGATGCCCTGATCGAAGAACGCCAGGGCCAAACCGTTGCCGCTATTTTTGCGGTCGAAGGGGAGACCACCTTCCGCCGCTATGAGAGCGACATGGTGCATGAATTGACCGCGCAAACAGGGCTGGTCATCGCCACTGGCGGCGGCGCGCTGGTCAATCCGGCCAATCGCGAGGCGCTGCTGGCTACCGGCGCTGTGATCTGCCTGCAGGCCGACGCAGATGAGGTGCTGCGGCGGGTGGGCAGCAACGGCACGCGGCCCCTGCTCAACGTCGAGAATCCACGTCAGCACATCGAGCACCTCCTGACCCAACGGGCGCCCGCGTATGGCGCCATTCCGCTGCAACTGGACACCCTGGGTCTGTCGGTCGCGGCCGTGGGTGAGCGGGTGATCGCGCTGGCGCTGGGCCTGGTTGAGGGCGAGTGCTTTGCGCTGCCTGTTCATGCGCCCGGCGCTGACTATACAATCATCATCGGCGACGGCGTCCTGGCGCGCCTGCCTGCGCTGCTGACCGACCTGCCCATCGGCGCCACCGCGGCGCTTGTCACCAACGACACCCTGGCGCCGCTGCACAGCGCCGCCGTCATGCAGGCTCTGCGGGCGGGCGGCCTGGCCCCGCGGCTCTGCACCATGCCCGATGGCGAGTCGTTCAAGACCCTGGACACGGTGCGCGATCTCTATGCCCAATTTGCCCAGGCTGAGTTGGAGCGCCAGAGCGCGGTCATCGCCCTGGGGGGCGGCGTGGTGGGCGACACGGCCGGTTTTGCCGCGGCGACCTACCTGCGCGGCCTGCCTTTCATTCAAATGCCCACGACTCTGCTCTCCATGGTGGATGCCAGCGTCGGCGGCAAGGTGGGCGTTGACCTGCCGGGCGTGGGCAAGAACCTGGTGGGCGCGTTCAAACAGCCGCTGCTGGTCCTGGCGGATACCGCGCTGCTGGCCACCCTGCCGCCGGCCGAGTTCCGCGCCGGCCTGGCAGAAGTGGTCAAGCACGGCATCCTGGCCGCGCCCGCTCTCTTTGTTGACCTGGAAGGGGTTGGCCCGCGCTCGCTGCCCCATCTGATCGCCGAGGCGGTGCGCGTGAAGGTCAACGTGGTGGAGGCGGACCCGTTCGAGCAGCATGTCCGCGCTCACCTGAACCTGGGTCACACCTTTGCGCATGCGTTGGAACTGGTGTCCGATTTCAGCATCCGTCATGGCGATGCAGTGGCCATCGGCCTGGCGGCCGCGGCGCACCTGGGCGTGGCGCTGGGCGCGTGCGACGACGCGCTGCGGGATCGCATCGTGCATCTGTTGGCACGACTGGGCTTGCCGGTGCGCATCCCCGCGTCATTCACGGCCAGTGCGCAGCAGTTGTTAGTTGCCATGGGCAGTGATAAGAAGAAAAAAGAGGGCCGTCTGCGCTTCATCATCCCGCGGCGCATCGGGCAGGTGGAGATCTTCGATCACGTCCCCCCCGCACTCGTGCTGGCCGCCTGGCGTGAGGTGGGGGTGTAGAGGGAAGAGCGAAAACCGAAAATTTACGTACGCGCCTGGGTTGGCAGGGTGAGCGCCTCGTTGAGGAGGTCGTCCCGTTTGACCAGGTAGCTGACGATGCCGCTGGCCATGAGTTCGGACACGACGGTGCTGCTGGGCAGGCTGGGGCCGAAGCTGGCGGCGTCAATCACCACTGCCACGCTGTAAACGCCGCGGCGCTGCAGGTCACGCAGCGCGGCCACCCAGGTTGGGTCGGGCGAGGCGGTGATGACGATCAAGGTGGTGTGGCGTGACAACGATTGGCCTTCGCCGGTCAACACCTGGCTGAAGGGGATGTTGCCCAGCGTCTCGATCACCGCCAGCGTCTCCAGAATTTTGGTCAACTGCCGTTCACCGCGATCGGCCTGCAGCACCTCACGATGACGGCTATGCGCCACCAGTCCCACGGAGCGATTGCGCATGATGAAATGGCGGGCCAGGGAGGCGGCCACCGACACCGCGTACTCCTCAGTGCTCGGCGCCAGGGTGATGTCACGCGGGCTGTCCCTCCATAAAATGGCCGGGCCTTCGTCGTGCTCCACCGGCTGCCAGGGCGCGGCCACCTGCACACTGCGATCCATGTCCACAATCAACCACAGATCGGCCGTGGGGTCCAGCTCGAACTCCTTGACCACCAGGCGTCCGGTGCGGGCCACCGACCGCCAGTGGATGCGGTTGTAGCTGTCACCCGGTTCATAGTCGCGCACACCGGAGACGTTGGTGGTGACATAATGCGTGCGCCGGCGCATGGCATCGCCGCCGGTCAGGATGCCAATGGGCGGGCTGAAGGCCGGAATGTCCACCGTGATCGGATAGACCACGATGGGCGAAGTGGCGGGCAGCGTGCGGCTGAAGCGGAACAGGCCCAGCGGGTCGCCGCTGCTCAGGGTCAGCGGGCCAAGCATGAAACGCCCGCGCTGCTGGCACACCGTGCGCACCATCCAGCGTTGGCGGCGCTGTCCGCCCAGGGAACTGACCACATGGCTGGCATGATGGCCGGGAAGGGTCGAGAAATCGCGCACCTCCAGCCATAGCTTAGGCAGCCGGCTCAGATTGCGCACCTCGAACTGTTCCTCGGCCAGTTTACCCACCTGGGCGCGGCGGGCACGCGTAAAACGCCCCACGCGTACCCAGTTGACGTTGGTATAGGCCCACAGCGCGCTCAACAGGATGGTCGCAGTGATCAAATAGAAGATATTCCAGGCGAGATCCCGCCCGGTGTTTAGCGCAAAGGCCAGGCTCAACAGCCAGCCGATGAGAATTCCCCAGAGACGACGCATCATGAATCAAGTGTCCAAAGTCGAGACGATGACCCTCAGCGGGTCTTGACACGCGTGCCCGGCACCGGCACCGAATCGAGCACCTCGCTCACGATCGCGCGCGCATCCACATTCTTGATACGCGCCGACGGGCTGATGATGAGGCGATGGGACAAGGTGGCATCGGCTAGGGCCTTGATGTCATCGGGAATCACGTAGTTGCGACTCTCGATCGCGGCGCGGGCACGAGACGTCTTGTAGAGGGCCAGGCTGCCGCGCGGGCTGGCGCCCAGGTAAACATCAGGATGCTTGCGCGTCGCGCTGGTCAGCAGCACAATGTACTCCTTGATCAGGTCGTCCATGTACACCTCCTTGACCGCTCGCTGGGCCGCCATGAGATCCTCGGCCGAGATCACCTGCTCGATGTCCTCGATGGGATGATGAGTCTGCTGCGAGTTCAGGATGGCAATCTCGTCGGCCTGGGTTGGGTAGCCCAGGCTGATGCGCATCATGAAGCGGTCAACCTGAGCTTCGGGCAGCGGAAACGTGCCTTCGTACTCGATGGGGTTCTGGGTGGCCAGCACCAGGAACGGGCGCTGCAACAGATGCGTGATGCCGTCTACCGTCACCTGGCGCTCTTCCATCGCCTCCAACAGCGCGGCCTGCGTCTTGGGTGTGGCGCGGTTGATCTCGTCCGCCAGCACAATCTGTGCCATGATGGGGCCAGGGCGAAATTCGAACTCGCGATCGCGTTGGTTGAAAACCGACACGCCGGTCACGTCACTGGGCAACATGTCTGGAGTGAACTGAATACGCTTGAAACTGCAACCGATGGAACGCGCAATCGAGCGGGCCAGCATCGTCTTGCCGACGCCCGGCACATCTTCAATCAGCAGGTGCCCTTCACACAGCAGGCCAATCAGGGTGCTCTTCACCTCGGCGCGCTTGCCGATGATGACTTTTTCCACATTGGCAACCATGCGCTCGGCCAGGAATTCGACTGGGTTCATACTTCTCCTCTATCTTTTCGTCTTTGTGCGCCATGCCAAGGAGCCGTCATGAAATAATGATCGCAACTCTCACGCTTGCCAAAGGGGCGCAGATACAACACTTGTTTCGTGACGGCTCCTAAGAATCGTGGCATTATACCAGTTGCCCTGGATTTTGCCAGTAGGGGAATACCATTCTTGCGCTTTTAATCATTTCTTCATCTTTTCTTTTGCTATCTTCGTTTTGCCTTGTGCTATAATGTCGTTTGTGCCAACCATGCTTGTTCGCGATCTGCAATTGAACTATCAAGCCGACGGCCACGGGGCCGCGGTGCTCTGTTTGCACGGCTGGGCCAGCTCCTTGCGCATGTGGCAACGCACCGCCCGGCGCCTGGCGCCGGCCTATCACGTCATCAGCCTGGACTTGCCTGGCTTTGGTGATTCCAGCCGGCCCTCCCCTGACTTCGATTTCACGGCGCCAAGCTACGCGGCCGTAGTCAGCGCGTTCCTGGCGCAGATGACGCAAACGCCGGTCGTCATCGTGGGCCATTCGATGGGGGGGCTGATCGCCCTGCAACTGGCGCTGACCTACCCCGACCTGGTCAGCGGCCTGGTGCTCTCCAACCCGGTCATCACCGGAAACGTCGGCCCTGGGCTGGGCGCCTTTCTCCGTTCCCGCCTGGGCCAGCATGTGCTGCACCTCTCGCAGCGTTCGCACCTGCTGGCGCGCATCGGGCAGCAGACCTTCTTCGCCGACGCGCGCTTTTTCCGCGGCGCGGCCTTGCGCCGCAATATCGTTGACCTGGCCCGCGCCGCGCCGGAAGCCGTGGCCGGCAGCCTGCGGGCCATTCTCAGTTCTGACCTGAGCGCCGAGCTGTCGGGCATTCAGGCGCCCACCCTGGTCATCACCGGCGCGCACGACCTGACCGTGCCTGTGGCCGATGCCCGCCTGGCCGCACGGCGCATCCCTGGCGCACACCTGGCCCATCGTGCCACGTGCCAGTCATTTACCCATGGATGAACAGCCCGTGCTGTTCGACCGCCTGGTAGAGGGCTATTTCGCCCGCTACGTTCCGTGCCCGGTGTTGGGTGCGGGCGCCTGATTCTGCAAATCCACAATTACCGAGTCAACATGAGCGATCGAATCCTTGTTGTCGAAGATGAACCGAAGATTGCCAACCTGCTGCGCCGTGGCCTGCTCTACGAAGGCTACACGGTAGATGTCGCGGTGGATGGAGAAAACGGCCTGCAAATGGCCCGTGACACCCCGCCCGACCTCGTCATCCTGGACATCATGCTGCCGGGCATTGACGGGCTGGAGGTGTGCCGGCGGTTGCGCGCGGCCAGCGATGTCCCCATCGTCATGCTGACGGCCAAAGATTCCATTCCCGATCGCGTGGCTGGCCTGGACAGCGGCGCCGATGGTTACATTTCCAAGCCGTTCAGCTTCGAAGAGCTGCTGGCGCGCATCCGCGCCCTCCTGCGCCGCGTGCGCGTCAACACGGTCCCACGCGAGGAGGTTCGCTTCGGCGATCTCGTGCTCAACTACGCCACGCGCGAGGTACTGCGCGGCACGCGTCGCCTGGAGCTGACCGCCAAAGAGTTCGATGTGCTGCAGCTTTTCATGCAACACCCGCGCCAGGTGCTGACGCGCGACATCATCTATGAGCGCATCTGGGACTATGACTTTGGCGGCGAGTCGAATATCATCGAGGTCTACATTCGCTACCTGCGCACCAAGTTGGAAGCCAACGGCGAACCACGCCTGCTGCAAACGGTGCGCGGGGTGGGCTACGTCCTGCGCGAGGAATAGAAGCAGGCATCATGTCTATCCGCTTTCGCCTGACCGTCTGGTACAGCGCACTCCTGGGCGCCATGCTGCTGCTGTTCAGCTTCGGGCTTTATTCGTTTCTGACCAACGCGATCCTGGCCGATGTCAGTAACACCCTGAAAGGCCAGGGTGAACAGGCCGCAGCCGTCATCGAGCTGGAGCTCGACCCGATGGCGGCCGTGCGCCGCGACGACACCTCCCTGCTGCCGCGGGTCGTCTTTGCCACGCAAGTCTATGCCCAGGTTCTAACCCCCGACGGCGTCATCTATCAACGCTCGCCCAACCTGAAGAACATGGATCAAATCCTGCCTATCAGCCAGGAGATGTTGGATCGCAACCTGAAAGGGCAAAGCGGCTACTATACGCTGCGTCAACAGGGCACGCCGATTCATGTCTACTCCATGCCCATCCATCACACCAATGGGGACATCGTGGGCGTACTGCAGATCGGTCAATCGCTGGTTGACATGCAAAACATGCTGGGGCGGGTGCGCACCGCGCTCTACCTGATCAGTGTGCTCGGCATCATTGGCACTGCCCTCGGCGGCGCCCTCCTGGCGCGCTCGGCGCTGCGGCCCATTGACGACATCACCGCCACCGCGCGCCGCATCGGCCGCACCGAGAACCTGGCCGAGCGCATCGCCATCCCTGACTCCGGCGACGAAGTCAGCCGGCTGGCCGAGACCTTCAATGAAATGCTCACGCGCCTCGATCACCTGTTTCAGACACAGCAGCGCCTGGTGGGCGATGTGTCGCACGAACTGCGCACGCCGCTCACCACCATCCAGGGCAACCTTGACCTGCTCAAGCGGGGCGCCATCGAGGACGCAGAGCTGCGCCAGGAGGCCCTGGCCGAAATCGAAACCGAAGCCAGGCGCATGACCCGCATGGTGGGCGATCTCTTGCTGTTGGCCCAGGCCGACGCCGGCCATGTCCTGAACCGGGCGCCGGTTGAACTCGACACCCTGCTCCTGGATGTTTTCCGCCAGGGCGTGATGATGGCCCAGGGTCAGGTGGAACTGCGCCTGGGGCACGAAGATCAGGCGCAGATCATGGGCGACGTGGACCGCCTGCGCCAACTGTTGCTCAACCTGATTGACAATGCCATCAAATACACGCCTGCGGGCGGCATGATCACCCTGGCGCTGTACCGTGAATCGGCGCAGGTGCGCATCGAAGTGACCGACACCGGCATCGGCATCGCCGAAAATGACCTGCCGCACATCTTCGAGCGTTTCTTCCGGGCCGATCGCGCCCGTTCCCGCCGCCTGGGGGGCACCGGCCTGGGTCTCTCCATCGTTCACTGGGTGGCGCAGGCGCATGGCGGCGACATCGAAGTACGCAGCGAGTTGGGCAAAGGCAGCACCTTCACCCTGCGCCTGCCGCTGGCAGACGGGCTTCCGAGGTCTCGGTGACTGCGCAAGCCCTGACCGCCGGCAACTGAGGAGATGATGAACGCAGATACCATCGAAGTGAAGATCGGGGCCTTGTTGACCACGTTGGGGTTGACGGTCGCCCTGGCCGAGTCATGCACCGGCGGTCAAATCGGCGACCGCCTGACCGACATACCCGGCAGCTCCGCCTACTTTCTGGGCAGCGCTGTCACCTATGCCTACTCGGCCAAAGAGCATGTGCTGGGCGTTGAGCACAATACGCTGCTGAGCAAGGGCGCGGTCAGCGCCGAAGTGGCGCGCCAGATGGCCCAGGGCGCGCGACGCGCCTTTGGCGCGGACATCGCCGTCTCGGTCACCGGCATTGCCGGGCCAGGCGGCGGCACGCCGGATAAGCCGGTTGGCCTGGCCCATCTGCATCTCTCCGCGCCCGACGCGGAATGGGCCGAGCGTCATGTCTGGCACGCGGACCGCGTCGGCAACAAGCGCCTGTCGGCTGATGCAGCCCTGGCCATGATTTTGCGCTACCTGGAACAGCAGCGGCCGCAACGAGCCGCGGACCCTGGGATGCCGACCGAGCCGCTGGACGCCGCCGCGGCCAGTGCCCGTCAGACGGCTGCACACAGCGGCGACCTGCGCCCCCCCGCGGCCGGCGCCTGGACACCGGCCGCCGTGGACGCCTGGCGCTCGCCGGACGCGCAGGTCCATCCACGCGCGTTTAGCTGGCGCGGCGAGATGCACGTGGTGACGGCTACCGGCCGCCGCTGGGTCGAGCGCGCGGACGATGGCATCTGGCATTGTGTCCTGGTGCAGACGGCCCTGGGCGACACCTTCGAGCTGCGCTATCAGCCCGATAGCAATCGCTGGGTCGTCTCTGGCGCCTGGCTGTGCCCGCGCCTGGCCTGAACAAGGTCAACTCCAAATCTTTTCAATTAGATTGTCCTATGGTATAATCGCGACAATTGTCACAAGGCTTACAGGTTGCTGCGCGACTACGTGGTCGCCGTGACTTGCTTGTGCAACCCACTCCGTTACACTGGTGAGGACGCCTATGAATTTAGAAACCTATGCGTTTGTCGGAATCCTCTCAGCCGTCGGTATTGGCTTCCCCATTGTTGGTTTACTCGTCGCGTGGCTCTTACGCCCCAAGAGACCCAACCCAATCAAGCTATCCACCTATGAGTGCGGTGTCGAGACGATGGGCGATACCTGGGTGCAATTCAAGGCCCAGTACTACCTCTTTGCTCTGATCTTCGTCATCTTCGACATCGAAGCCGTCTTCCTGTTCCCGTGGGCGGTGGCCTATGGCCGGCTCGATCTGTGGGCACTCATGGAGGCGGCAATCTTCATTCTGATCTTGGTTGGCGGGCTGGCCTATGCCTGGCGCAAGAACGCGTTGGAGTGGCAATAATGGACATCATCCTGGATCCCTCTCGTATCGGCGCATGGCTGGAAGGAGTCCTGGTGGGATGGGGGCTGGCGCCAGGGCTGGCGGTTTTCATCAACCTGACTATCAGAGCCACCGTCATCCTGATCTTCGCCCTGATCCTGGTGCTCGGGCTGATCTGGCTGGAGCGCAAGGTGGCCGGCCGTATCCAGGACCGCCTCGGCCCTAATCGCGCTGGCCCCTATGGCCTGCTGCAAACTGTGGCCGACGCCATGAAGCTGCTGACCAAAGAGGATATCACGCCGACTGCGGCCGACAAGGTGACGTTCAACGCCGCTCCTGTCCTGGCCGTCTTCGCGGTGCTCATGCTCTTCGGCGCCATTCCGCTGGCGCCGCACTTCGTCGGCGCAGACATGGGCATCGGCGCGCTCTACATCGTGGCTCTCGGCTCCATCGCCATCATGTCGGTGCTGATGGCCGGCTGGGGTTCCAACAACAAGTACGCCTTGCTCGGCGGCTTCCGCGTGGTGGCGCAGCTCTTGAGCTACGAAGTTCCCATGATCCTCGCCATCCTGAGCGTGGTCATCGTGGCCAGCACCATGTCCATGAACGGCATCGCCCAGGCGCAGGGCGGGCTGGCCGGCTTCGGCTGGAATGCCTTCATCATGCCGCTGTCGTTCGTGCTCTACTTTGTCTCCGCCCTGGCCGAAGGCGAGCGCACCCCGTTCGACTTGCTGGAGGCCGAATCGGAAATCGTCTCCGGCTACAACGTTGAGTACAGCGGCATGAAGTTCGCCTGGTTCTACCTGGCGTTCTTCCTCAACACCTTCATCCTGAGCGCCATCGCCACCACGCTCTTCCTGGGCGGCTGGCAAGGTCCCTTTGTCGAGCAGGTGCCGCTCCTGGGAATCTTCTACTTTGGCATCAAGGTCATCTTTGTGATGTACCTCAACATGTGGGTCCGCGCCACCTTCCCGCGCCTGCGCATTGACCAGATGATGAACCTGGCCTGGAAGGTGATGGTGCCCCTGGGCCTGGTCGCTGTCTTCACCGTCGCCCTGGCTGTCAAGTTGCCGGGTGGCCCCATTGTGCAGACCGTTGCCCTCTTCGTCCTGCAACTCGGCGGCCTGGTCTTGGGCCTGGGCGTGGTTGGACGCAGTCTGCGCTTGGCCGCACAGGGTGGTAGCGCCCCCATGCCGGTGTTTTCGGAGAAAATCGGCCCCCCGCCGGTGCGCATTTGACATCACACCGGGACTGCGCCGCTGAAGGTTGCCAGTCCCGGTTTTAGTTTGCGTTCGGAGGAGTCTCTATGCCCACTCTCCCCTTTCCGTTGCCAACGGTTGAGCAAGCCGTATTTCTTGGCATTGCGGCTTTCATCATCGCGTCCGCCTTGCTCACAGTGCTGCTGCGCAACCTGTTTCATGCGTCGCTGTGCCTCACCGCGGCTTTCTTTGGGGTGGCTGGCGTCTACATCCTGCTCGAAGCCGAATTTCTGGCCGTGACACAGGTGCTCGTCTACATCGGCGCCATTGCTACCCTCATCGTCTTCGCTATCATGCTGAGCCGCGGCATCACCAGCCAGGCCGGGCGCCTCAATGCGCAGGGGGCAGCCGTCGCCATCGGCGCCGTCTTCCTCTTCGTTTTTATGAACACCATTCTGCGCGGCGTTGCCTGGCCCGTCACTGTTCAGGCCGTGCCCACCGATGCCATTGCCCGCCTGGGCATTGACTTCGTCGGCAGCTACCTGGTGCCCTTCGAGGTGGTCTCTGTCCTGCTGCTGATTGCACTGATCGGCTCGATCATGATCGCCCGCGAACGGGCATAGGCGAGAAAGCGAGAGATTCTCATGATTCCACTCTCCTGGTATCTCACTCTGGCGGCCGCACTGTTTGCCATCGGCCTCTTTGGCGCACTGGCCCGCCGTAACGCCGTTGGCGTGCTGATGGGTGTCGAGCTGATCCTCAATGCGGTCAACATCAACCTGGTCGCCTTCTGGCGTTTCGGCAATCCGATGGAGTTGACCGGCCAGCTCTTTGCAATTTTTGTCATCGCTGTGGCCGCGGCCGAAGCCGCCGTCGGCCTGGCCCTGATCATTGCGATCTATCGCATCCGGGGAACCGTCAACCTGGACGAACTCGACACGCTCAGGGGATAAAGGGCAGCCGGCCCGCTACGGACTTGCAGGGAACCACCATGGCGCGCACACAAGATAACCGTCAGAACCAACCCATCACCGCGGCCGACCTGGAACGCGTCTACCAGCGCGCGGTGGAATACCTGAACAAGGGCGGCTATGGCTACGCTGGCAAGCTGTTTCGCCAGATCGAAGCGGTGCAGCCCGGTTACATGGACGCCGCCGCCCTGATCCGCATCTGCGATGAAGGCAAGCGCGCACAGACCTTCGTGCAGTGGAGCGCCGCCTCCTTCACCCTGATCGTGTTCATCATCCTGTGGATCGTCTGGCGGCAGACCGATTTCTGGACCCTGGTCATCTGCGGCATCGCCCTGGTGGTCGGCATTGGCCTTGCGCAACAGATTTACGCCCGCTTCCTGGCGCCCCGACCAGGGCAGAATCAATGACGAGACGTGTATTTATGCCAAGTATTGTCGGATGGATTCGTTTGGACTCATTCATCACAGCCCCCGCCCCGCCTAACAAAAATCGAGGTTGCTCATGCTCAATCTCTCGTGGCTGATTCCCGTCTTTCCGCTGCTGGCATTTGCCATCATTGTCCTGGTCACCAACCGGGATGAGACGCGGGCGACCGCCGGCCTGAAGAAGGCCAGTTCGACTATCGCCATTGGCGCTATGGCCGTCAGTTGGCTCTTCGCGCTGATCGTCGTCGTCATTCCCACGCTGGCCAACTATCTGGAATTCTCGGAGACGCCGGGCCAATTTCCGTTGCTGGAAATTCCAACCGGTCAGGCCAGCCTTAGCTACTTCGGCGTCGCCGTGGACCCGCTGACCGCCGCCATGCTCTTCATGGTGCCGTTCGTCTGCCTGATGATCTTCATCTATGCGCGTGGCTACATGACCTGGCCGCATCATCTCGATCCAAACCAGGCCTACACGACCCAAGATGCTTCTTCCAGGGAGCTTGACCCGCGCTACAGCCGCTTCTTCGCCTATATCTCGCTCTTCGCCGCCGGCATGTTGGGCCTCGTCATCGCCAACAACCTCTTCATGCTCTTCGTCTTCTGGGAGTTGATGGGGTTGTGCTCCTACCTGCTGATCTCCTTCTGGTTCGAGAAGAAGTATTGGAACCCCAACCAGATCACGCCCAAGGACGCGGGCCTCAAGGCCTTCCTCACCACGCGCATCGGTGATACCATCATGTTCAGCGGCCTGGCCCTGCTCTACGTCCATGCTGGTACGCTCAACTTCGATGGGATTTTCCGCAATCCGGAAGTCATGCAGCATCTGACGGAAACACTGGTGCCGGGCCTGGGCATCTCCTGGGCCGCGCTGACCGCCTTCCTCATCTTCTGGGGCGCGATGGGCAAAAGTTCGCAGTTCCCGCTGCACGTCTGGCTGCCAGATGCCATGGAAGGCCCCACGCCCGTCAGCGCGCTGATCCATGCGGCCACGATGGTCTCCGCCGGCGTCTATCTCATCATCCGCATGTTCCCCCTCTTCCATGCGGCGGCTGAAGGGGCGCCCTGGGTGCTCAGTTTCGTCGCGGCCATCGGCGCGTTCACAGCCATCTTTGCGGCCACCATCGCCGTGGCCCAGAACGACATCAAGAAAGTGCTGGCCTACTCCACCATCAGCCAGCTCGGCTATATGTTTGCCGCCCTGGGCATCGGCGCATACGTGGCCGCCGCCTTCCACCTGCTGACCCACGCCTTTTTCAAGGCGCTCTTGTTCCTCGGTTCCGGCGCAGTCATTCACGCGGTGGAGCACGGCGAGCAACATGTGCATGAGGCGCACGGCGGGCACGGCGGACACACGCCGACGCACGATGACCACGGTCATGGTCACGACGCGCACGACGACGGCCCGCCCTTCGACCCGCAGGACATGCTCAACATGGGCGGCCTGTGGAAACGCATCCCGCGCGTGGGCTGGACATTCCTCATCGGCGGCCTGGCCCTCAGCGGTTTTCCCCTCATCACCGCTGGCTTCTGGAGCAAGGACGAAATCCTGGCCAACGCCTTCGAGCTCAACTCCCTGGTCTTCTGGACGCTGGCGTTTTCGGCTCTGCTCACCGCCTTCTACACCGGCCGTCAGATCTGCCTGACCTTCTTTGGCCAGCCGCGCAGTGAAGCGGCTGCGCACGCCAGCCTGCCCACCAAGTTGGCCAAGACCGGGCTGCGCATGAACGACCTGATGACCTGGCCGCTGATGCTGCTCGCCGTCTTTGCCATTGTCGGCGGTTGGGTGGGCATCCCGGAGGGGTTCCCCGTGCTGGGTGGCCTGCTCAATAACCCGTTCGAGCATGTCATCGGCAGCCTGGAAGAGGCGCTGACGCACACCATCCACATACCGGAGTTCAACACCTTCCCGCTCATGGTCTCCATCATCGCCGCGCTCGGCGGCCTGACCCTGGCCTGGTTGGTGTATGGCCTGCGACCGCTCAAGGCTGGTGAGGTTGACCCGGTCAAGCGCCTGCTCGGCCCCGTCTGGACCGTGCTCAACCGCAAGTATTACATTGACGAATTGTACCAGGGAACCGTCGTCGCCTTTGCCGTCTGGCTGGGGGAGATGGCCTTCCGCTTCGACAATCGCTGGGTCATTGACCCCATCGTCAATGGCATCGGTCGCCTGGGGCGTCTGCTGTCTGACGGCCTGCGCGCCTTCTTCGACGAACCGATTGTGGATGGCATCGTGAACGGCCTGGGCGCCTTGACCGACGGCCTGGGGGGTCTTGCCCGTAAGCTGCAGACCGGACAAGGCCAAAACTACCTGTTGTTCGCGGTGATGACCATCATGCTGTTACTGGGCTTTTATCTGTACGCCTGAGCGTGCTGAAATTTTTCCCCCCTGAATCGGAGGAAGCTGACATGTCTTTTCCACTTCTGACCATCATCACATTTGCGCCGCTCTTGGGCGCGCTGGTGATCCTGTTCCTGCCCAAGGAGAACGAACGCACAATCAAGAACTGGTCCGTCTTGATTAGCCTCTTACCACTGGCGCTTTCTATCTTTCTCTGGTTTGCTTACAATAAAACCAGCGGCGGCTACCAGTTCCAAGAGGTCTACTCCTGGATTCCGCAGCTCGGCGCAACCTACCACATGGGCGTAGATGGCCTCAGCGTGCCGTTGATCTTCCTGACCGCGCTGCTGACCACCCTGGGGCTGTATTATTCCAGCTTCACGATCAAGCGCCGTGCCAAGGAATTCTTCCTGCTCTTCTTGCTGCTGGAAATGGGCATGCTCGGCGTCTTCGTCTCGCTCGACTACGTGCTCTTCTACGTCTTCTGGGAAATTGGTCTGGTGCCGATGTACTTCCTCATCGCCATCTGGGGCCAGGCCAAGGACCGGCCGCAGTACGCCGCGATCAAGTTCTTCATTTTCACCCTGGTCGGTTCCGTCGCCATGCTGCTGGCCATCCTGGGGGTCTACTTCGTCACCGGCACCTTCGACATTGTGGAGGCGGCCAAGGCCAAGCCCTTTGCCAACGACATGTTCCTGGGCAGCCTGGCCTTCTGGGGCTTCTTCCTCGGTTTCGCCATCAAAGTGCCCAGTTTCCCCTTCCACACCTGGTTGCCTGACGCCCACACGGCCGCGCCCACGGCCGGCTCGGTCATCCTGGCTGGCGTCCTGCTGAAGCTCGGCGCTTACGGCTTCCTGCGCATCGTGCTGCCCACGCTGCCCAACGCCTTCAAGGCCTGGTCACTGGTCGTCGTCGCCCTGGGTGTCATCAGCATCATCTACGGCGCCTTCGTCTGCATGGCGCAGTGGGACCTCAAACGCCTGATCGCCTACTCCTCTGTCAGCCACATGGGCTACGTCATGTTGGGCATCGGCGCCGCCGCCTTCGGCGTGGGCGCCACCGAGCAAGCCACCATCAACAGCCAGGCCATGGCCATCAACGGCGCGGCCTTGCAGATGTTCAACCACGGCATCATCACCGGCGGCTTGTTCTTCTTGGTCGGCATCATCTACGAGCGCGCGCACACCCGCGAACTGAAGAAGTTCGGCGGTCTCAGCGCCAAACTGCCCTACTACTACGGCATCATGCTCGTCACCGCCTTCGCCTCCCTCGGCCTGCCCGGCCTGGCCGGTTTCTGGAGCGAATTCCTGGTCTTCCGCGGCGCCTTCGACCTGGTCAAGGTCTACGCCGCTGTCGGCGTCCTCGGCATCGTGATCACCGCCGCCTACATCCTCTGGAAGATCATCCAGTTCATGTTCCTGGGCGATTACGACCCGCACAAGATAGATCACTGGACCAACCTGACCACCGGCCGGGACGAACACGAGCCAAGCGACATGGCGACCTTCGAGAAGGTGACGATGTGGCCGCTGGTAGCGTTCATGGTGCTGTTCGGCATCTTCCCGACGCCGCTGCTCAATTTCTTCAATCTGGCCGCCAATGAACTCTTGCAACGGCTCATGTAGCCGGAAGGAGCGCTGATCGTGAACCCTCTGCTGCTCCTGGCACCCGAATTGATTATTTTCCTGGCCGGGCTGGTCATCTTCCTGCTCGACCTGGTTTATCGCGACGCCGCGCGCACCCATCTCTTCCAGGGGATTGCGCTCGTCGGTCTCGTGCTGGCCCTGGTTGCCAGCCTGGCCCTGCTCGGACAAGACGCCACTGCGCTGACCATGATGACCGTGGACGGTTTCGCCGTCTTCTTCAAGGTGCTCGTCATCATCGTCATGATCCTGGTGGTCACCGCGGCCGGCGATTACATGCAGTCTCGCAGCCGCCATCAGGGCGAGTTCTACACCATGCTTCTGGCCGCCACCCTGGCCATGACCGTTGCCGTCAGCGCCAACAACCTGGTGCTGATCTACCTGGGCATGGAATTCCTCAGCATCACGTCGTATGTGCTGGCCGGTTTCATTCGCGACGACAAGCGCTCGAGCGAAGCCGCCATCAAATACTTCCTCTACGGCGCCGTCGCCTCCGGCGTCATGCTCTATGGCCTGTCGCTGCTCTATGGCGCCACCGGCAGCATCTACCTGACCGAGATTGCCGCCGCTTTCAAGAACACGAAGGGCCTGACAGCCTCCCTGGGCTTACCGGCATCCATTCTGGTCATCACCGGCTTTGGTTTCAAGGCCAGCCTGGCGCCGTTCCATCAGTGGGCGCCCGACACCTACGATGGTGCGCCAACGCCGGTCACGGCCTTCCTCTCCACGGCCTCCAAGGCTACCGGCTTTGCCCTGCTCCTGCGCGTCCTGTTGGTGGCCCTGCCCGCCGTGCAGACGCAGTGGACCGCCATCCTGGCCGGTATCGCCATGGCCACCATGACCCTGGGCAACCTGGCCGCGCTGCGCCAGACCAACGTCAAGCGTCTGCTGGCCTACTCCAGCATTGCGCAGGCCGGCTACATCCTGATCGGTCTCGTCGCCGCCACGTCCGAGCCGGGTAAAGCCTTCAACGGCATCAACGGCGTGCTGATCTATCTGTTCGCCTATCTCTTCACCAACATCGGCGCCTTCATCACCGTGACCGCAGTCGAAGATGCCACCGGCAGCGTCGAACTCAAGGATTGGTCGGGTCTCATCACCCGCCAGCCCTTCCTCGCGATCATGATGCTCATCTTCATGCTTTCACTGGCCGGCATTCCGCCCACCGGTGGCTTCATAGGCAAGTTCTTCGTCTTCGGCGCCGCCATCCAGACCCAAGCGTTCGCCCTGGCGGCTGTGGCGCTGGTCAACGCGGCGATCGCGGCCTTCTACTACTTGAGCGTCGTGCGCTACATGTTCTTCGAGCCGCAGGGCGAGCGAACCCCGTTCAAGATCTCGCGGCCTGTGCAGGCGGTCGTCGCCATCGCCATGATTATGACGCTGGTCATCGGCATCTTCCCCGGCCCTTTTATTACCTGGGCCACCGAAGCCGTGCTGCCCATGCTGGCATCGTTGTAACGTAGCAGCTGAACTTTCAACAAGAAATGGCGAATATGCGACGCATCTGGCGTGAGTATCGTTTTGAAATTATCCTGACCCTGCTGATCCTGCTCGGCTTTTTCCTCCTGGTCGAACGGTTCAACATCCGGCAGAGCCTGTGGCTGTGGCTGAGTGGCGCGGGCAAAGCGCTGGTTGGTGGCATCACCGCGATGATCACAACCACACTCAACTTCCTGACCAACCGCACAGCCTCTGACCTCACCGGCCTGGTCCTGATCTTGGGAGCAGTGGGTGTGCTGGGCTGGCGCATGCGGCGACGCATCATCCAGGCGCCGTCCCTGTCCGACAAGGCCTGTCCGCGCTGCGGCAAGGAACTGCATCGCGTTCACCGCGCACCCGGTGACCGCCTCATCGGCTTCTTCCTGCCCATGCGGCGTTATCTGTGCAACAACCCCACCTGTGGTTGGACTGGCCTGCGCATCTACACCGCCACGCGGGCGCGCCGCCGCTCGAAGCGCAGCAGCGACGCTGAGGAGACTGTAGGCGCTGAATAGTGCAAAGTGCAAAGCGTTTTCGGAGAAAACGCTTTGCACTTTGTACTTTGCACTTTGACCTAACGAGGCTGCCTTGCGACTCAGTCAGTTGACTTTCTTGCTCACCGACAGCGTCCAGTATGGCCTGGGCGACCCGGACATCACCTCCATCACCGCCGACTCACGCCAGGTGCGCCCCGGCACGCTGTTTGTCGCCATTTTCGGCCTGCGTGTGGACGGTCATGAGTTCATCGGCCAGGCCGCGGCGCAGGGCGCGGCCGCCATCGTGGGCGAGCTTCCGCCGACTGAGAGCGGCGCGCTCAGCGGCGCGGAGATACCGTATCTCCAGGTTGCAAACAGCCGCAGCGCGCTGGCCTGGCTGGCGGCCGCCTGGCATGATTTTCCCGCGCGCAAACTCACCGTCATTGGCGTCACCGGCACCGACGGCAAAACCACCACCGGCACCCTCATCGCACACATCTTGCGCGGCGCCGGCCGCAAGGTGGGCCTTGTCACCACGGTGCAAGCCGACATCGGCGGTCACACCCTCGATACCGGCCTGCATGTCACCACACCGGATGCACTGGACACCCAACACTACCTGGCCGAGATGGTCAAGGCCGGCTGTGAGGTCGCGGTGCTCGAAAGCACGTCACATGGGCTGCATCAGCGCCGGGTGGATGCCTGCGAGTTCGATCTGGCCATCGTGACCAACATCACCCACGAGCACCTCGACTATCACGGCACCTGGGACAACTACGCGGCCGCCAAAGGCATCCTCTTCCAGCACCTGAGTGCGTCTGTCGAAAAAGGGGGGACAACCAAGACAGCCGTGCTCAACGCCGAAGATGCCAGTTTTCCCCTCCTGGACGCCATCCTGAGCCAGGGACGGTCATCGTTGCGACGCCTGACGTATGGCTTGCAGAACGGCGCCGTGCAAGCAGCCGACATCACCCATGCCCCTGATTGCACCACCTTCACGCTCGACCTGGGGCACAGCATTTACGACCTGGGCCTGGCCGTGGACGGCCTGCAAACGCAGATCACGACGCGCCTGATCGGGGATTTCAACATCTACAACATCCTGGCCGCAGCCTGCTCCACCCTCGCCCTGGGTGTTCCGTTGGACGTGCTGCGCGTCGCCATTGCCAGCTTCGACGGCGTTGTCGGGCGCATGGAACGCCTCGATGAAGGCCAGCCATTCCTGGCCATCGTTGACTTTGCCCATTCTCCTGTGTCATTACAACGGGCGTTGGAGACCGTCCGGCCGCTGGTGGCGCCCGAGGGCCGCTTGATTGCCGTTTTTGGCAGCGCGGGCCAGCGCGACCGGGCCAAACGCTACCTGATGGGCCACATTGGCGGGCGCCTGGCCGATCTCACCGTCATCACCGCGGAGGACCCGCGCACGGAAGCGATTGCGGACATTTCAGCGGAGATTGCATGCGGCTGTCAGGACGCCGGCGGACAGGAGGGTGAAACGTACTGGCGAGTGGATGATCGGGCGGCAGCGCTGGCGTTTGCATGCCGTTTGGCGCGCGCCGGTGATGTGGTCATTGCCTGTGGCAAGGGCCACGAGCGCTCGATGTGCTTTGGCGTCACCGAGACCCCCTGGAACGAACAAGAGGCCATGCGCGCCGCCCTCAGAGCGGCATGGCCCAAGCCTGCAGCACCATCCGCCGCATAGTCCTTTGTCCACTGCCCATGCTCAGTTGAGCTTGAGATTGGGCAGCACGTCCAGGTCCCAAGCGCTGCGCTGACCGGCAGCGTAGCGATAAAAACCGGCGCTGGCGATCATGGCGGCATTGTCGGTGCATAACCAGATGGGCGGGACCGCGTGCGGCACCGGCAAGCGGGCGGCTAACTGCCGGCGCAGTTCAACATTGGCGGCAACGCCGCCGCAAACGCAGACCTGACTGACCTTGAAATCGTCAACGGCGACCAGAATCCTGGCAACGAGGGCCTCGGCGACGGCCCGCTGAAAACTGGCGGCCAGATCAGCCACCGGTAATGCCGCCCCGTCTGCCTTGAGCGCCTGCGTCAAACGCAGCACGGCCGTCTTGAGACCGCTGAAGCTGAAGTTGTAGCGGTGCTTCGGATCATGGCGCAGCGCCAACGGCAGATCGAAAGCCTGCGCCCGGCCGCCCTCGGCCGCCCTCTGCAGCGCCGGCCCCCCAGGATACCCCAAGCCGAGCAGACGTGCCACTTTGTCGAAAACTTCGCCCGCGGCATCGTCCAACGTCGCGCCCAGGCGCGTGTAACGACCGTGCTCGTGCATCAGGATCAGTTCGGTGTGTCCACCGCTGACGATCAGCACCAACACAGGAGGGACCGGGGGCGCGGTATTGCCGCCGGCCCGCAGCCAGTTGGCATAGATGTGGCCTTCGAGGTGGTTGACGCCGATCAGCGGCAGGGCGCGCGCCCAAGCCAGGCCTTTGGCCGCGTTGACGCCGACGAGCAGCGATCCAGCCAGCCCCGGCCCATAGGTCACCGCCACCGCGGCGATGTCTTGCCAGCCGACCTGGGCGGTTGTCAGCGCCTGCTCGATGACCGGTTTGATGGTCAGGATGTGCTGTCGTGACGCCAGTTCTGGAAACACACCCCCGTACTGGCGGTGCAGATCAATTTGTGTCGCCACCACGTTGGACAGAATGTGCTGACCATCCCCCACCACCGCGGCGGCCGTCTCATCACATGAGGTTTCGATACCGAGAATCAGTCTTGTCATAATTCTGAATGCTGAATGCTCAGAGCTGAATGCTCAGAGTTGAATATCCCTACCGGCCCGCATTATAGCCGCTTTTGCCGGTTTTTGCCAGTTGTACTGCAAGCGGGCACGAATTGCGCCTGTTTCCTTAGGCGAAAAAGTGAGGTCTATTCCCACTTGCAGTATAGGATGGCAGTACCACGGATTAACAGGGATGAACACGGAGGACGACACTGAAGACCTTGATTATTGGCGCCGGGGCGATTGGCTGCCTGGTGGGTGGGCGCCTGGCTCTGGCTGGGCAGCAGGTGACGTTGATCGGCCGGCCGCCGGTGGTCGAGGCCATCCAGGCGCACGGGCTGACGCTGAGCAGTGGCGTGCAAACGCACACCGCGGTGACGGTGGAGGCCGTGCCCTCCCTGGCCGCCGCGCTGGCCGGCGGCGCCAGCTTTGATCTCGCGATTCTGACGGTCAAGGCATATGACACCGCCACCGTGATGGCCGAGCTGGCGCCCTGGCGTCCGCACCTGCCACCGCTCCTGACGCTGCAAAACGGGGTTGGCAATGAGGAGCGCCTGGCGGGCATTCTCGGCGCAGGGCGGGTGATCGCGGGCGCGATCACCACGCCGGTCACGGTGACCGTGCCGGGCGTCATCGAGGTGACGCGGCGCGGACGGATCGCGCTGGCCGCAGTTGACCCGCGGGCCAACGCGTTCCCGCTGCTGTCATTGGCCGCGCTGTTTGCGGCGGCCGGGCTGCCGACCCGTGTCTATGAGGATTTTCGGGCGCTCAAGTGGACCAAGCTGCTGATGAATCAACTGGCCAACGCCACCTGCGCAATCCTGGGGTGGCTGCCAGCGCAGGTCATGGCCGATCCTCGCCTGGCTGACCTGGAGATTGCGGCCTGGCGTGAGACATTGGCCGTCATGGCGACTCAGCGCATCCGTCCCGTCACCCTGGGTGGCTATCCGTTTCCGTGGCTGGCGCCGCTCATACGAACGCTGCCGCCTGCCGTGATTCGCCTTGCCCTGGGACGCCTGGTCGGCGGCGCACGCGGGGGCAAGGCGCCGTCGCTCTATCTGGACCTGGCCGCGGGCAAAGGACGCACCGAAGTGGCCTATCTGAACGGAGCGGTGGCAGCAGCCAGCGCGGAGATCGGGACGCCGGTCAACCGGGTGCTGACAGAGACCCTGCAGGCGCTCAGCGCCGGCCAGACGCCGTGGGAGCAATGGCGCGATCAGCCCGCACGGCTGCTGCAGCGGGTGCAGGAGGCGCGGCGGTAGTGGTACTTTCACTTGGACATGGCCGGCGCGGCCGCATCAGCGCGGGGCGAACTGCCAGAGCAACAGCACACCGACCGCGCCGATCGCCAGGAATTCAAACACGATCATGCGGCGCCAGGTCCCGGCAACGCCCTGCTGGGCCAGTCCCACCAGCAGGTAAAAAACCAACAGGACGACAAAGCCGCCGGTTAGGCCGGGCAATTGCCAATAGTTCAGAACCCACATCGCTTCGCCCAGCACCAGGCCGCAGAGCAAACCGTAGGTCAATACCGGGCGTTGGGCGATGGTTGCGCCGGCGCCGCGCAGCAGTTCCAGGGTCAGCAGCGTGCCGATGACCGTCGTCAGGGTGCCGGAAAGCACGCTGCGCGCACGTGATTGATAGACGATGAGGAACAGCAGCAGCGCAATGGCGTAGGTGATGAAATTGAGCGCGACACGCGCCAGGTGATAGACACGATCGTTCTCGTCAATGGTGTGGTAGATCATCATGCTGATGGCGGCCAGGAGGAAGCCGGTCAGGGCCAGCACGATGAGCCAGGTCACACGCGCCTGAATCAGGGGGAGGAACTGCGCGGCCGTCAGCACATAAGCGCACGGTAGCGCCGCCATGATCCAGGCGTTGGGCAACTCGCCGGCCGCGGCACGCGGATGCGCCCGCACAACGGCCCGCACGCCGCTCGCTGCCAGTACCAGTAGCGGGATGGCCAGCAAGGTCGAGGTGTTGACATCAATACTGAGGGGAGTGCCAAAAATGATCCAGGTCATGGTGCGGGCCGGCAGTTGCACAAAGAGTCCGGTCGCCAGCATGGCCAGGATCACCCAGAGAAAAATACTGATACGATCACGATAATCCGGTGCTTGCAAAAGAATGGTCCATGGTTGAAGTTTGGCGCCGGTCACGCCCACGCCGACCAGCCGCCCTCGGTGCTTCATTCTAATGTGGTCAGCGTCCCGTGTCAAACGACGCGTTGGATCATGCGAGAAATGATTGGTTGATACCTATGCTCGATCTCATGCTCTTGTTTGTGATGGGCCTGCTGTTGGCACTTGCCATCAACGGGCTGGCCGATGGCTGGCCTCGCTTTCTGCGACCAGACCAGGCACGCCCCTGCCCGCACTGCGCCCAGCCTGTGGCCGCCCCTCCGTTGGCAGCGCTGCATTGGCTGCGCCAACGCGGACGCTGTCCCGCGTGCGCAGGGCGCCTGGCGCTGCGACCGCCGCTGGTCGAGCTGGTCATGGCGATTGGGCTGCCGCTCCTGTGGCTGGCCGAAGGCTGGACGCCGCGCCTCGGCCTGGACAGCCTTTACCTGGCGGTCGGCAGTCTGATCGTGGCCATTGATGTGGAACACCTGCGCATTCCCAATGCCATCGTCTATCCGATGATCCTGGTGGCGACCGCGGCGAGCGCGCTGGGTCTCGGCCCGCGTGGCGCCACCGGCCTGGTCGGCGGCCTACCCAACGCCCTGGTGGGAGGTGGCGTCGCCCTGGCGGCCTTCGCGGTGTTCTTCATCGCCGGCGCCCTCTTTGCGGCCCTGCTCAAGGCGGGCACCGGGCCGGGATTGGGCATGGGTGATGTCAAGCTGGCGACGCTGGTGGGTTTGGTCACGGGTTACCCCGGTGTCGTGCAGGCCCTGTTTGTCACCTTGATCGCTGGCGCCCTGGCAGCCCTGGTTGTCATCGGTTGGCAGATCATCCAACACCGCTATAAGCCGGGGCGCGCCTTGCCTTATGGCCCCTTCCTGGTCCTCGGCGCCCTCTGGGCGCTGCTGATGGGCTAAGAGGAGAACGACTTATGAATTTCAACGACTATCAGCGGGCGGCTTTACGCACCGCCAACATCGGCCCGGAGCGCGCCCGTCGCGACCGCCTGGCGAACTGGGCCTTGGGCCTGATCGGCGAAGCCGGCGAAATCGCCGAAGACATGAAGAAGCACTTGTACCATGAGCATGAACTTGACCATGCCGCACTGGTGAAGGAACTGGGCGACGTGCTATGGTACCTGGCGGTGTTGGCCCAGGAGGTTGGCGTCGAGTTGGAAGAGGTTGCCACCACCAACATCGCCAAACTCCTCCTCCGCTACCCCGACGGCTTCTCCCCTGCGCACAGCATGCGGAGAGTGGACGAGGGGAGAGAGGAACGCTGAATAGTGCAAAGTGCAAAGTGCAGACCGGCCATCGGCCATCGCAAATCGAAAACCGGCAATTTTATGTCAGGACAAGACGCGCAGCAGGACCGATTCGAGCAATTGCAGGGCAAACAGGACCAGGATGGGCGAGATGTCGAGGCCGCCGAAGGGGGGAATCAGGCGTCGGGCCGGTTCCAGGATCGGATCGGTGACCGAACTGAGCAATTGCACCAGTGGGTTCGACCGATCCAGGTTGGGGAACCAGGTCAGCAGAACCCGGATCAGGATGGCAAACTGCAACGCGCCGAACAGCAGAACGATGAACTGACGCAGGAAAATCATTTCTCACTCAACTCCCCGAGTAACTTCGATTTTTGATAGGCGGCATAGACTGCCTTCGAGACGATCGTGCGCAGGCCGCCCTTCTCCAACTGATACAACGCCTCGGCTGTCGTGCCGCCGGGTGAGGTGACCATGTTGCGCAATGTGGCCGGATGGCGGGCGCTGGTGCGCGCCACCGCCAGCGAACCCTCCATGGTCTGCAGCACCAACTGCTCCGCGACCCGTCGCGAGAAGCCCAGGTGGACCCCGGCGTCAATCAACGCCTCGATGAAGAGAAAGACGTAGGCCGGCCCGGTGCCGCTGAGCGCGGTCGCCATGTCCAGGTAAGCCTCATCCTCCATCCAGATTGCCTCACCCAGCGCGCCCAGCATCTGATCCGCCTGCTGGCGCTGCATATCACTGACCTGCGGCGTGCTGGTCCAGACGGTGATGCCTTTGCCCAGTTGGGCCGGGGTGTTGGGCATCGCGCGCACGATGGCCTGCTGCCCGCCCAACCCGCGGCTGATGGCGAGGATGCGCGTCCCCGCGGCGATGGACAAGACGAGAGTCTCCGGTGCGATGTGGCCGTTCAACTCACGCAGCACCTTGGGCAGCACCTGCGGCTTGACGCTGAAGACCACGATCTCGCTGGCGCGGGCGGCTTCCAGGTTACTGGTGGTGCTGTGAATCCCGTAGCGTTCGCTGAGGGCATAGCCGCGGTCGGCGCGCGGGCCGGCCGCCAGGATGCGATCGCTGCTGGTCAGGCGTTGATCGAGCACCCCTTTGATCATGGCTTCGGCCATCACGCCGGAGCCGATGAAGGAAATCGTTGTTTCGTGTAGCATTTGTCGTTCTTTCGTGTTTGCAATCCGGCGGATTGCGTGACAGGGGGTTGTGACGCCTGGCGCTCGCCAGAAGGCAATCCGGCGGATTGCGTTACTCGCGCTCGCCGAAGATCGCGCGGCCAATGCGCACGAGGGTCGCGCCTTCTTCGATGGCGGTCTCGAAGTCATCGGTCATGCCCATCGAGAGCTGACTGCGCTCGAACTGCGGTGCGCGTTGCGCCAGCGCGGTGCGTAAGCTGCGCAGGCGTTGAAAAACCGGCCGCACCTCGTCGGGGTTTGCGGCCAGCGGCGCCATCGTCATCAAGCCGGCGACGTGCAGATGCGGCAGCGCCGCAATCTCCGCCAGCGCCGGGCCAATCTCCTCGATACGGAAGCCGTACTTGCTGGCCTCCCCGGCCACATTGACTTCGAGCAAAATGGCCTGCTCCAGACCACGGGCCTGGCTCTGCTGTGACAGTTTGCGCGCAATTTTCATTCGATCCACCGAGTGGATCAGCCCAAACGGGCCAACGGCCGCCGCCGCCTTGCGGCCCTGCAGATGACCGATCAGATGCCAGGTAATCGGCTGCGCGCCGGGCTGCTGCGCCAACCATGCCTGTACGGCCGCCATCTTCGGCAGCGCTTCTTCCACCCGGTTCTCGCCAAAATCACGCACGCCCAGGCTGTAGGCTGCTTGAATGGCCTCCACGGGGTGGGTCTTGCTCACGGCCACCAGCGTGACCGCGGACGGGTCGCGCCCGGCGCGCTGCGCGGCGGCTGCCATGCGTGCCCTGACCCGCGCCAGATTCTCTGCCAACGGTTCTCTGTTCATGACGATCATGCTCCGCTCATCTGGCCGCCAGCATGGCGATGGCGCCGAAGTGGCCGCAACGGCCGGCCGCGGCGCGGTGCGAGAAAAACCAATCGTGGTGGCATGCCGTACACAGCTCGGCGCTTTCGATCTGGCGGACGCCGGCTTCCCGCAACTGCTGCGTATTGGCCGCCCACAGATCGAAGTGGCGCCGGGTGCGCCGGCCAGGCGGCAAGAGCGCGGCGGGGTTGCTGAACGCCTGCTGCACAGCCTCCACCACCTCATCGCCCACCTCGTAACAGCACGGGCCGATGGCCGGGCCAATCCCCGCCAGCAGATCGGCGGGACGGCTGCCAAACGCGGCCTGCATGGCGCGCACCGTCGCCGTGCTGATGCCGGCCACGGTGCCGCGCCAGCCGGCATGGGCCAGGCCGAGCGCATGATGCACCGGGTCGTAGAGCAGGATGGGCGTGCAATCGGCAAAGCGCAGGAGCAGGGGTGTGTCAGGCGTGGCGGTGATGAGGGCGTCGGTGTCCATCTGGCGCTGGCCGCGCTGCGCCGGCCCAATCAACCCCACCTGCGCGCCATGCACCTGGTAGGCATTGGTCAGCGCGTCGGCCGGTACGTTCAAGGCCGCGCACAAGCGGCGATGATTTTCGTTGACCCGCGCCGTGTCATCGCCGCGGGTGTGACTGAGGTTGAGCGAATCCCAGGGCGCGGGGCTGACGCCGCCGCGGCGCGTGGAAATGGCGTACACCAGGCCCGCGTGACCGGCCAGGCTGGAAAATTGAAACACAGGGATGTCGTGCAGGCTGGTGATTGGCGCCGTCGTCGCTCTCTCGCTCATCTGCCGGCTAACCCAGCAGCGCAATGGGGGTCTTCAGCACGCCCGCGGACGTGTGAGTGCCGATCCGCTTCGCCGGCTTGCCGTCGCTAAAGCGAAAGGCCCAGGCCGGATCGCACGCCTGGCAGGTCAAACAGCCGGCCGAATCGGGCGGGCAGTGACTGCCGGTCTCGCCCTTTTGGGTCAGGCGCCATTCGTAATCGAAGAAGTTGTCGCTGACCCCGCTTTCGACGATGCGCCAGGGCAGCGGCCGATCGTGCGCAAACTCGCCGATGAACTGCGATGCGTCCAGGCCTGCGTCTGCCAGCGCGGCGTGAAAGCTGCGAATGGTCAGGTCGCCTTGCGCGGCCAGGGCCAGGAGGACCGGCGCCAGGCGGCGATCCCCGCGGGCCAGGACCGCCTGCACCTGCGCCCACTGTGGACTCTCGGCGCGCACGGCCACTTGATGGGGGCGCAGGCGTTTGTCAATCATGGCCTGGCGCCGCTTGAGGGTGCGCTCGTCGGCCATCGCCATCCATTGGAAGGGGGTGTGCGCCTTGGGTACAAAGGGTGTCGCGTTGATCGCCAGGCGGCGCTTGAAGCGCTTGCGCGCGGCGAGCGTGAATTGCACCAGGGCTTCGATGTCCTCATCGGTCTCGGTGGGGTGCCCGATCATAAAGTAGAGCTTGAGCTGCGGGAACTTGAACGCCTCCGCCAGTTCTACTGCGGCCATCAGATCATCCACGCCCTGCGTCTTGTTGATGACGTTGCGCAGGCGCTGGCTGCCAGCTTCGGGCGCAATGGTCAGCGTTTGCGTGCCGCTCTCGGCCAGGGCGCGCACCAGCGGGACGCTGATCGGGTCGGTGCGCATCGAAGAGACGGAGATGCGCGCCCAGTTGGCGCAAGGCCACAGCCATTTCATCAATTTCGGTGTGATCGGACACGGCCGCGCTGACCAGGCCGATGCGGTCGCCATGCTGCAAGCCTTGTTTGGCCCAGTCCAGCAGGCGGGCGAGCGGCTGTTCACGCGCCGGGCGGTAGACATAACCGGCCAGGCAGAAACGACAGCCGCGGCCGCAGCCGCGCGCAATCTCCATCAGATGCAGATTGGCAAATTCGGTGTCGGGCGTGTAGAGCGCAGATGCGGTCCGATACGCTTGCAGGTCGCGCACCCAGAGGCGTTGGATTTTCGGAGGAGGAGATTGGAGATTAGAGATTGGAGATTGGAGATTGTGGGTGGAGGACGCTCTCCGGTCTCCGGTCTCCGGTCTCCAGTCTCTGTTCTCCGGTCTCAGCAGCGGGACGTAAACGCCGGGGATCTGGTCCAGGACTGCCAGCAGGTCAAGGCGGTTGTCGTTGATTTGGGAGCGGAAGATTTGCGTGAGTTGAGGGATGACTTCTTCGCCTTCACCGATGACAATAGCGTCGAAGAAGGGCGCCATCGGTTCCGGGTTCATGGTGACCCCCGGGCCGCCGGCGATGAGGAGGGGCCAGGTGGGACCGTCCGGCGTGGCGTCCGCGCTGCGCTCGGCCGCCAGGGGCGGGATGCCTGCCTGCAGGAGCATCTCCACCACATTGAAATAGTCCATCTCGTAGGAGATCGTGAAGGCCAGCACGTCAAAAGCGTCTATGTCGTGCTGCGATTCCAGGGAGATGAGCGAGCGGCCGGCCTGGCGTCCGCCCTTATCCCAAAAGACCCGTTCACAAACGACATCGGGCAGGGCGTTGAAGGTTTGGTAGATGATTTGCAGCGCCAGGCTGGACATGCCGACGTAGTAGGTGTTGGGAAAGGCCAGCGCGACCCGCAAGCGTCCGCCCCAGTCCTTGAAGACGGCGCCGCTTTCTTTGTCGAGCTGCGCTTTGGCTTGCGCGATCTGATTCCACTTCATATTGCGTGATTTATAGCCATAATCATAAGATTTGTCAGTTTGTTCCGTGACGTGACATTATAGCACGTCCGCTGAGGGGTGCCAACAAAAAGACTTCCGAAGTCTCGCAGACTTCGGAAGTCCGGGCGTGATGTCAACCTAAGGCTTCCGCAGTCTCGCAGGCTTCGGAAGTCCGGGCACAGTCTCCTGAATCACAGCATCACGTCGCATGCGCCGGCCATGCAGGCCAGTTCCTGCGCGGCGGTGGTCAGGTCTTCCTCTTCGTAACGGTAGAGTTTGGAGAAATCAATCTCCGGGAAGACGGCCGCCAGGCGCTCGTACTCGTCCGCGTCGATCTCTTCGTAGGGCATTTGATCGTACTGAGCGTCATACGAGGGCAGGAAAGCCATGCCGCCGACGACATCCTGGTGTTCCCACACCCATTTGACCAGATCCAGCACCTCATCATCGTGATAGGTCACAGTCACGCTGGGGTTGTGTTCGGTGTAGTAGACCTTGTTTTGCAGCCAGTACGCGCACTGCGCAAGGGCCGAACGATTCTTGCGCGTGATGGCGCCGTCCGGCGATTTGACCGGGAAGTGGATCACCCAGGTGTCGGCGTCCTGTGGAGTCTGGCCGTTCTCCGGGCCCATGGGTACGCCAGCATCGCGCAGCACCTTGAAGACAGGCGAGTGGGCGCTGACGCGCACGTTGCGCACGTAATAGGGCGCCCAGCGGGCGTGCAGGCCGGAGGAGCAGTCCACCAACTGGCTGGTGTTGCCACTTGGCTTGACACAGGTGATCGAAGCGGACGGGTTGATGCCCAGTGTCTCGGCCACCTGGCGGTTGATCTGCAGAGCATGGTGCTTGAGCTGCGCCATGATGCGCGGGTCTTGCACCACCGGGCAGTCCATTAAGGCGCTCCTCTTCGCAGTTTTGCCGCCACATGGGGCGCAGGCCGGGGAAGTGGGTGGCCATGGACTGGATGGCGCCGATGATGGTGGCGATCTCCACCTTGCTGCGCAGCGTCTCCGGCGTATCCTCTGCCCTCGCCACCGCGGCCGTCAAATTGCAGAATTCCCACGGACGCAAGTTAATCTCTCCACACTGCCATGATAGCACATAAGCCATTTCGGTTCGCCCCCGCGAATCGAGGCGCTCACTACCGATGCTGAAAAACGTGTGTGTTTCGTCCACGGTACCGGTGTACACATCATCGAAGTCGTCTGGCGTCACCGACATCACTCGATGATTGGTCGCTCCCGCTGCCATTTCCAGCTCTGTCCATGAACGAAAAGGACTGCTTTCCCGACTTACTTCGGGTGAGATTTCCGTTTGACGACACCGCGTCTGCCATTCCTTTTTCGATGGGTGACGGTTGAGCTCGGATATCAGATCGTTATAGACTCTAACCTTGCCGCTGGCGTATGTCTTCTTTACGCTGCTCATGGGCATTCTTCAACTGCATACGACGTTCTTCAGTGCCATGCAGCCGGAAATGCAGTTTCTGACTGCACGATTGACTGCAAACCGCTCGCTCGCGTTGCGAGAAACGCACCCAAAAGGATGCACCACAAATTTCGCAGGTCTTCTGCACTTCTGTATGCCCATTGACCTGGCGGAGCGGCAGATCGGTGAAACGACGCGCTTCCACTTCCCATGCTTCCATGACCGGCAAACCAAGCTCGTGAGCGAGGCGTTGCATTGTCGGCCGGATGTCGTCGCCAAAATAATCGCGGCGATAGGCTTGCCACATACGCGGCCAGTTGTTGGCCTGCGCATAAGCGGTGTACTCGCTGCGCAAGAGCGCACGGCCAACCTTGCGGGTGAGAGCGATCAATTCTGTTTGCAGTTGTTCATTGGAAATCTCTTTGGCGTTGCCATTGACCGCGCCGGCGCAGGCATCGCTTAGATTTTTACGCCAGGTATCATTCATCAAGCGTACGGCAGGGTTGTCCTGACCTAGCATCCGTGCCCGATGCTCGGCCGCATGTTCCGCTATCGTCATCAATTGCAGGTTCGAGATGTGATTGTTTCGTCCGTCGAAATCGCGGTGATGTAGCTGGTACTCGATGCCGTTCAATTCCACGCCGGTGTGATGCGCATAAATCTGGCGATGCTCTGACTTGCGATGGGTTCCGAACTGGATCATCCGATAGCTATCTGGCGCATCGTAGTCGCATTTGACCACTTTGGGGAGACCTTTTTTCTGATAGGAGAAAGCTGTCATTGCCTTCAGCGCATCATTTGGCTTCAATTCGGCCGCGGTTTTTTCGGAGCCATCCAGCATCACAAAACGGTGATTGAGCGTTACGCGCACATAGCTGCCATCGGCAAAGGTTACGCGGTAGATCGGTGTTTGGTTTCCCGTCTTGCGCGGGTTGCGCATGGTGCGAATGACCAGCTTGTCATCCTTGACGGTGTAAACGTCTACATCTTTGCCCTCGGCCGCCAGCTCGCGAATTTGAGCTCGACCACGTCCATCGGCCACAGCAACCCACGTCTCCCCGGTGACGCATGGATTGGTTCCAAAATCGCTGGCGGCGCGTCGTTCTGGGCGCAGGGTGTTGGCCGCGCGGCGGCTGAAGATGCCTGGCTCGCCGCGGCCTGACTCGATCATATCGAGCATGAAACGTGCGATTTCGAGCTGTGTCAGTTGCCGATCCGGCCACACCGCCGAGTTGTTGGCGTTCCAGCGCTGGCTGTTGGTGCGTTCGAAGTCGCCGTTCTTGCTCTGGCGCATCTCCTCGTCATCCAAATCGAAGATCGAGATCATCGCGGTGCGCCGCATGCCGCCGCTGACGGCCGCGCCGCCCACCGCGCACATGATGTCGTGCCCATCGAGCGGCCGCAGAAAGTTGCCCTGGCGTGACAGGATGCGTCCGCGTGTAAACTCCAACATGCGGCGCAGCGGTTCCGGGCCGGACGCGCGCCCGCCTTTGGTGCGCAGCGGTGCGCCGGCCGGCCGCAATTGCGACAGATCGAAGCGGAGATCGCCGCCCTCGAACCAGGTGGCCAGGCCGGTGCGCAGCGCATCCGCCCAGCCTTCGGCCGAATCTTCAACCACGTAGGGCAGGGCGGTGGCGCCTGTCTGCCTGCGGATGCGCGGGAAGTTTTCGACATAGCGATGCTCGACTGAATAGCCGACGCCGCAGCCACTCATAGAGATGATGAGCGCCTCGACGAAGGAGTCAATGCTCTCTACCGGCTGATATGAGCAGTTGTAGATGGTGATATTGTTGCGCCGTGCCGCGGGGCCGGCCATCGCCAGCAGGCGCATGGAAGGCATCGTGCTCATGCTCAACATGCTGCGGCGCAGGCGCTCATAGGTCTCGGCCGCCAGGCGCTGCTGTGACAGCTCCACAAGGTAGGCGACTGCCCGATCCACCGTCTCGATCCAGGTTTCACGCCGGCCCAGATCGTAGTTGAACCGGGAATACTTGTCGTAGAACTGGAACTTTTGCAACTGGGTCGGGAAATAGGGATCGGACTCCGCGAACGCCGCGCGCACGTCTTCGGGAATGGGGCGCGCGCCGCGCAATTTGGCATGTTCGGCGCGGTAGAGGATGTAGTGTTTGGCTGCCTCATACTCACCCGCGGCCTGTAACACCGTCTCGACGATGTCCTGCACCACCTCGACGGTCGGCGCCGGGTGCTTCGCGGCAATGATGTTGACGACCTGTTGGGCCAGTTCCTCCACCGGCACGCTGGGCAAACGGTTCAGGCTCTGAAAGCAGCGCGTGAGAGCGCTTTCGATGCGACCGATGTCAAACATCACCACACGCCCATCGCGCTTGATGATCATGTTGGGGATCACGATGCTGGGGCGGCTGCTGTTAGCCCGAATCAGCGCCGCGGCCGTCGCCACGTGCGCATGGTTACCGTTGTGGTTCTGCGAGTTGCCGTTGCCGTTATGCCCATGGGTCGCGAGCGGGCTGCTGATTGCCTCGCTCGCGGGCACAGCCTGCATCCCTGGTTCCGGACCGGTTTCAGTGAGACTCGTCATGTGAGTCGCCATCGCTTGCTCTCCTTCGACATGGGGTACTCGTTTTTTGTGAACTATGCCAAATTCGCTATAGAAAATAATAGCCAGATGACCCTTCATCTGGCCCCGCGTATCCTTAGCGTACCACTTCGTACAAGAAGCGGCGGCCACCGCCGTCTACATTTTCAATACCCACCCGGTAGACCAGGCCCTTGCTCTCCAGGTCGCGCAGCCGATTACTCTTCGTACTCGGCGACAGGTCGCCCGGCAGGTCTTGCGCGCTGATCTGCTTCAACGCCAGCGCCTGCACGAAGGTCTCCCGCAGCACCGGGCTGAGCGCGCCCAAAATCTGCAGATCACCGCGCCCGGTCACATGGACGCAGGCCAGCCCTCGGCGATTGAGCGCCACATCCACACTCTCGGCCACCGAGGGCGATGCCGTTCGCAGCACGACGAAGCGCTCGGTGATGTTGCTATCCTGCGCCGCTTCGACGATCGCGACCACCACTTCATCCGCCCACGAGAAATCCATGAACATCGTCTTGGCGCACTCCAGCACCAGCAGGCTGCGCCGCGGTAGTTTGAATATCTCGTCCAGAAGGCGCTCGGCCATGCTGCGATCACGTCCCCCAAGGACTGCGCTGTCCAGGACGATCACTTTTTCATATAGCGCCATGTTCAACCTTTATCAGCCATCTGGCTGAACGAAATGCCAACTTGGGTGCCGCCAAACAACGCCACACGCAGCGCCTGCGGCTGTCTGTCGGCGCTCAGTTGCAGCTTGGCGTCACCCGAACGCAGGGCGAGGTGGCCCTGGTAGCGCCGCACCAACTCACGTGTACTGGATAGGCCGAGACCGCCGCCGACCGATCGGCTGGAGAGTCCGGCCAGTGCTTGGGCGACGGCCTGCTCATGCGTCCACTGACCGGCTTCGGGGTGCCTCTGGCTCAGGCTCTGCCGGATGCCGATGCCCAGATCGGCCACACCGATGCTGATATAACGACTGCCGCGGCGGTCCCGGTACAAATGGGCCGCGGCCAGCCCCTGGTCCTGGCTGTGATCTCGCACGTTGCTGCTCAACTCAGACACCATCTTGGCGCTGTCCACCAGGTCACCCACACCAAAGCCCAGCTCGGCCCGCGCCAGCGCCAGAAAATGCCCGACGACGGTGGAAATATCGGTGCCGGCCAAAATGGGGGTCAGTTCCAATCCGTGCCTCCGCACCGGCGCCGCTGACCGGGTGCGGCCGGTATTACGCAGGCTGCTGTACAATGCCAACTGATCGTAGAACCCCATGCTATGACCGAACTGCAGCGCGTCGCTGTCATTAGGCAGGACGAACGCCACCTGGTGTTGGTGGCGTTGCAACGAACGGGCAAGCATGACCAGGCAGACCATGCCGTAGGGATCGAAAAAACGGGCGCTGCCCAGGTCAATGATCAGCGAGTGCTCCGGTTCTGGCGCCCGATGCACCAAGCTGCCGACCAGGCGGTCGAAGGCGACGCTGTTGAAACGGTCGCCGCTGCTCAGCGCAAATCGAATCTCGCTCATCGTCTGGATAGCTCTACTGTGCGCTGGGCGCCTACCGTGGTAGGCTACCGGACGGCAACAGCTTGTCAATCTCGTTGCGCACCGCGTACAGGTCCTGAAACTGCAGGTAAACCGTGGCAAAACGAATGTAAGCCACCAGGTCGAGCTCTTTCAACTCCTGCAGGACAGCTTCACCGATGGTGTTGCTGACCACTTCGGTGCGTCCCAGGTTGTACAACCGCTCCTCCACCCGCCCAACCAGACGCTCCATGTCAGCCATGGCAATCGGGCGTTTGGCGCAGGCGATGCGAATACCGCCCAACAGCTTCTGCCGGTCATACGGCTCGCGCCGTCCGTCGCTCTTGACCACCATCAAACTGGCTGCCACCTGCTCATAGGTGGTGAAACGCCCCCCGCACTGATGACACTCGCGCCGCCGCCGGATACCATCACCGGCGCCCCGCGTATCTACCACGCGATGATCGGCGCTCTTGCAATGCGGACAAAACATAATCACCTACGTTTCAACACCAGCCGTGACGCCACAAGTGGTTGCCGACAACCCATGCGCCTGAATCGAGGTATACCATCGAGGCCGGGGGGCAGGCACGAACGAATTGATCCATTGATCAGATCAACACTACATATAGTGTGACTACTTAACTCAACCACAATATGTAGTGGTATCCTTGCGGGCTAAATTCTACCACAGATACCTTGACAATGCAAACTGACCGCGACGAGGGCAGTCTGACAGGCGAGAAGCAACTGAACAACCTGGGGGCCTGTTTGACGGCTGACGCTGCGCCTGCTACAATCACGACTCATGACCAGCCAAGCCGCCCATCCAATCCTCGTCCTGGCCTCCTCGTCACCGCGCCGCCGTGAGCTGCTGGCGCGGCTGGGTGTGATCTTCGAGGCGTTAGCCGCGGATGTCAACGAAGAAGCCTGTGCGGGCGAAGAGCCTGAGGCGCTGGCGCGCCGCCTCAGCCGGGCCAAGGCGCGGGCGTTGGCCGGCCGCCGCCCGGGCGCCCTGATCCTGGCGTCCGATACGGTCGTGACGCGCCACGGTGAACTGCTGGGCAAGCCGCTGGATGCCGCGGACGCCACACGCATGTTGCGCAGCCTGCGCCACACCGATCACCTGGTCATCACCGCGGTGACCGGCCTGGCCCCGGCGCAGGGCCGTGAGCTGACCCTGGTCAGCACGAGCACGGTATGGATGCGCAACTACACGGATGATGAACTGGCGGCGTATATCGCCAGCGGTGATCCCCAGGATAAAGCCGGCGCCTACGCCATTCAGCACCCCACCTTTGCCCCGGTGGCGCGACTGGACGGTTGCTACAGCGGGGTGATGGGCTTTCCGTTGGGCCATGTGGTGGAGATTTTAACCGCGCTGGGCGTGGCGGTACCAGGCTCCGCAGCGACAGCCTGTCAGGGTTGGCGCGGCGTCTGCTGTCAATCCACCAACGCGGCCCCGTGAGCACCAACCACTTTCATGACTTGGACAAACGATGGATATTTTGACTGGATTGAACCCTGAGCAACGCACGGCCGTGACCGCCACCGCCGGTCCCGTGCTGGTGTTGGCTGGGCCAGGATCGGGCAAGACGCGGGTGTTGACGCACCGCATTGCGCATCTTGTGCAGGAACGCCTGGCCGCGGCCTGGCAGATCATGGCGGTGACCTTCACCAACAAGGCGGCGCGCGAGATGCGCGAGCGCACCGAGCGTCTGCTGGGCGCCGACCTGCGGGGCCTGCCCATCGGCACCTTTCACTCCCTGTGCGCATCCTTGCTGCGGCGCGAGGCGGAGCATCTCACCTACTCCTCGAATTTTGTCATCTACGACAGCGCCGATCAGTTGGCCCTGGTGCGCCAGGTGCTCAAGGAGATGAACCTGGATGAGAAGCTCTACTCACCCTGGGGCGTTCTCAACACGATCTCGCGCGCAAAAATGAACTGATCGGCCCTGATGCCTATACCCCGGCCACCTATCGCGAGGAAGTGATCAGCCGCATTTACGTGCGCTACCAGCAACTGCTGCTGATGCAGAACGCGATGGATTTCGACGATCTGCTGATGGTTCCGGTGCTTCTGCTGCGCGCCAACGACGAGGTGCGGCGCAAATACCAGGCGCGCTATCAGTATGTCCTGGTGGATGAGTTCCAGGATACCAACGGCGCGCAGTATGAGCTGACACGCCTCCTGGTGGGGCCGCGGCGCAACATTTTCGTCGTCGGCGACCCCGATCAATCCATCTATCGTTTTCGGGGCGCCGATTTCCGCAATCTCCTGCGCTTCGTGATGATTACCCTGACGCGACCGTGGTCAACCTCAACCGCAACTACCGCTCGACGCAGACCATCCTGGACACGGCCAACGCCGTCATTGCCTCCAATCCGCACCGCAAGCCGGTGGACATGGTCACCGATCAGGGCTATGGCGCCAAGGTGCAAATCTTCGAGGCCTATGACGAAAACGAAGAGGCCGCGTTCGTCGTGGATACGATTGCCAGCCTGGTGTTGCAGGGCCGGCGGCCGGGCGATGCGGCGGTCATGTATCGCACCAATGCGCAGTCGCGCGCGCTGGAAGAGGCGTTCATTCGCCGCAGCCTGCCCTATAAACTGGTGGGCGCGACGCGCTTCTACGAACGCAAAGAGGTCAAGGACGCGCTCGCTTTCCTACGCGCCATCCATAACCCGCTCGATTGGGTCAGTCTCAGCCGCATCATCAACGTGCCCCCGCGCAGCATCGGCGGCAAGACGCTGAGTACGCTCGAACAGTGGGCGCGTGAACTGGGCAAGACCCCGTTCGAAGCGCTGGCGCTGGCGCTGACCGGCGCCGGGGCCACGGCCACGCCTGCGCCCGACGCGCCGCCCACTCACCCCTTCGACCGCCGGGCGCTCGGCGCGCTGCGCGATTTCTATGAATTACACGCCGGCTGGCTGCGCTTGCGTGCCAGCGCCACTGTGGCCGAGCTGCTGGAAGCGGTTCTCAAGGACACGGGCCTGGAAAAATACATGCGCGATGGCACAGGCGAAGGGGACGATCGCTGGAATAACGTCCTCGAACTGCGCAACGTGGCCGCGCGTTACGCCAACATCGCCGCGCCCGATAACCTGACCCTGTTCCTGGAAGAGGTGGCGCTGGTGGCCGACGCTGATGACCTGCCGGAGCAGAGCAACGCGCCAACCCTGTTGACCTTGCACACGGCCAAGGGCCTGGAGTTTCCCATCGTCTTCATGGTCGGCATGGAAGATGGCTTGCTGCCGCACGCGCGCAGCCTGGAAGATCCCGAAGAAATGGAAGAGGAGCGGCGTCTGGCCTACGTCGGCATTACGCGCGCCAAAGAACGGCTCTACCTCACGCACGCCTTCCGCCGCACGCGTTGGGGCAGCGATGATGTCAGCTCCCCTTCCCGCTTCTTGCAGGACATTCCCGCCAAGTTGATGGAGGGCCGCAGCCTGCGCGCCCGCACCGACGCGCGCAGCGCCGCCCGCGCCACCACCACCTGGGGCCGCCGCGGGGACGAAGATCACGTGACCACGGAGGCGCGTGGCGATCGTGCGCGTTTGGCGCAGGACAGCGCGCGGCCGGCCAGCAGCACGGTCTGGTCGCCGTCGCGCGCCGCGCCTGCATCGCCCACCTCCGCACCGCGTGCTGCCCCGGCCGCCCGGCCCGCAGGCGCGCCCCAGTTCAAGATTGGTGATCGCGTCAGCCACGGCCTGTTCGGCGAAGGCACCGTCATCAGCAGCCAGGTGCGCGGCGACGACGAAGAAGTGACGGTGGCGTTCAAGAACAAGGGCATCAAGAAGCTGCTGACCAGCCTGGCCAATCTGCGCAAACTCACCTCGTGATTTTTCCTACGCAATCAGGCTGTAACGAATCGCAAGCCTGCGAGACCATTGAAAGATAGTTTACAGAGCAGTCGGGCCTGGTGTCGTACACTAACCCACCCCTGCCCCTGATGGCCTAATCTGGTATCTCGATCAAGGAAATCCGATGATGCACGTTGACCTGGCAACGGCCCCCACGCTGCACGCTCCCACGCATGATTTGCCTGCGCCCGTCCCCATGCCTGCCTCAGCCTGCGAGGCGCCGGCGATACAGGCGATACAGGCTATACAGTGGAAGCTGTGGATCTACACCAACTACGACTGCAATCTGCGCTGCTCCTACTGCGTGGCCAAGTCCAGCCCCAACGCGCCGCGGCGAGCGCTGGGCCTTGCCAATGTCCAGCGTCTGGTTGACGAAGCGGTGGCCCTGGGCTTCAACGAGGTTTTCTTCACCGGCGGCGAGCCTTTCATCCTCAATGACATCTATGACATGCTGGCCTACAGCACGGCCCGGGTTAAGACCACGGTGTTGACCAATGGCATGATCTTGCGCGGCCCGCGGCTGGAGCGCTTGGGCGCCATCGCCCATGACAACCTGCGCGTGCAGGTCAGCCTGGACGGCGCCACGGCCGACGATCATGACGCCTATCGCGGCAAAGGCTCCTGGGACAAGACGCTGGAGGGCATTCGCCTGCTGCAAGGCCGTGGCTTTCGGGTGCGCCTCAGCACCACGGAAACCCCGGTCAACTCCCCGCGCCTGGCCGACATCTGTGATTTGCATCGCGGCCTGGGCATCCCGGACAGCGATCATTTCGTGCGCCCGCTGGCGCGGCGCGGCTATTCCAAAGAGGGCCTGGAGTTGAGCATGACCAACCTCCTCCCCGAAGTCACAGTCAGCCTCGATGGCGTGTTCTGGCACCCCCTGTCTACCGACGCGGACATGTTGATCAGCCGTCATCTCTTCCCATTGGCCGCGTCCGTCACGCGCATCCAGGATCAGCTCGATGCCATTGCCCGCACCGGCCAGCCAGGTCTGATGACCTTCACCTGAGGGTGAGGCAGCGGCTTCCGGGTGAAGCCTTCGACCCCATGACCAATTCAGCCTTTATTCCCAAAAAATCATCGAACGGAGAACCCACATGATTCAAGCCCTTGTCCTGATCGAGGCAGAGCCAACGCGTGTACAGGAGTTGGTGCAGGAACTGCAAGACCTCAAACTGGACGATTCGATCATCAGGCATGTGTACGGCGTGACCGGTCGCTATGACCTGGTCGCCCTGATCGAAAGCCCTGATCTGCAGGCGCTCGGCAACTGAGTGACGACCGGCATTGCGAACGCCGTGGGCGTTCGTCGAACCGAAACTTGCCTGGTCGTCTGGTATGGGCAGGGACAGGCGCCAGCGCCGTCCCCTGCCGTCGCAGCCCAAGTGTTCATCCCTGCGGCGGCGCCGATCATTGCCTCCGCGCCCGCGCCCGGCGTGGTGATTGGCTCACTGCTGGGCGCCGACGCCTTCTACAATGCCGGCAGCAAGGGCTGCGCAGATGGCCCTCTGGACGACATCGCAGCGATCATGGCTGGCCTGCACGCGGGCCAAACCCTGGAAATTCACGCTACGGATGCCAGCGTCGCCGTTGACCTGGCGGCCTGGTGTCGTATGACCGGCAATGTGCTGCTCGATCAGCGCGGCAGCCGCCATCTGGTCAGGCGTCAAGAGCAACCATCGAGATAGGAGAATCAACCAATGGCAAAAATTCTAATCAACAACACGCACGGCAAGGATGATGTCGAGCGCGCGTCGTTGGCCTTTGTCGTGGCCAATGTCGGTCTTTCATCCGGTCAAGAGGTCACCGCCATGCTCACGATCGAGGGGGTGTGGGTGGCGACGCAGGGCTATTGTGACGGCCTGCAGGCCAACGGTTTTGCGCCCCTGGGCGAACTGGTGCAAAAGTTCGTGGCTGGCGGCGGCACGCTGTGGGTGTGCGGCGCCTGCGCCAAACCGCGCAACATCACCGCGGAGCAGCTCATCCCCGGCGCCCAGGTCGTCGGCGCAGCCTCCGCCATCGAAGCGCTGGCGAACGGCGCACAGTCTTTGAGTTGGTGACTCAACCGGAAAGTATCATGCGGCAACCGATTGCGCTGACGCCAACCCAGTTACCCCCAGATCCCCTGCCTGTGCTGCCGGAGCAGACCTTTCTGCCCGACGCGTACCGCCTGCCGACTGGCGCCGAGCGCGGCGCCAGCGCGGCCTGGTCGCCCGCGGTGGTCTTCATCGAGGTGACCAATCGCTGCAATCTCCTGTGCGAAACCTGCCCGCGCACCTACTTCACGCGTGAGCCGCTGAAAACGCTCAGCTTCGACGAGTTCGTGACCATCGTGGATCAGTTCCCGGCCCTGCAACGGGCTGTGCTGCACGGCATCGGCGAGCCGCTGCTCAACCGCGAGCTGCCCCAGATGATCGCCTATCTCAAGGCGCGCCAGGTGGAAGTGCTCTTCAACTCCAACGGCACCCTGCTGACGCCCGCCTGGCAGGAGGCGTTGGTAGCCAGCGGCCTCGATCAGTTTCGCTGTTCGATTGACGGCGCCGAAGCGGCCACCTACGCGGCCATTCGCGGCGCGGACCTGCTGCACAAGATCATCGAGGGGTTAGGCGGCCTGGCCGCGACCAAGCGGCGCCTGGGCGCGGATAAGCCGCAGATCTCGATCTGGTGCGTTGCCACGCGGGAAAACCTGATCGAGCTGCCCGACCTGGTGCGCCTGGCCGCGCAACTGGGCGTGCCCGAAGTCTATGTGCAGCGCCTGACCTACTTTGCCCAGGAGCCTGGCACGCAATACGGTATGGCGCGGCAGGAACTTGCCATCTTCGGCCATGACGATGACCTGCAAGGACAGATCATCGCTGAATGTGAGGCCCTGAGCGCGGCGCTGGGCGTGCAGTTCCGGGCTTCCGGCGCCCGCGATCCCCGCCACAGCCTGGATGCCGCACGCATGGCCGATGAGGCGCCCTGGCGCGCCTGCCTGCGCCCCTGGACCACCGCCTACGTCACCGCCAACGGCAACTGCCTGCCCTGCTGCATCTCGCCCTTCGCCACGCACGATTACGAAAGCCTGATCCTGGGTAACCTCTTCGAACGGCCCTTCGCCGACCTCTGGAACGATTACCTCTATCAGCAATTTCGCGTCAACCTGCTCAGCACGCACCCGCACAAAGCCTGCGCCAACTGTGGCGTCTACTGGAGTTTGTAGGAAGTGCAAAGTGCAAAGTGCATAGTGCAATAATGAGGGACAGACGCCTGCGGCAGGTCGACCCGCTCCAATGATGCTTTGTACTTTGCATTTTGCACTTTGCCCTTTTCGGAGGTTCTTATGCTCAAACCTATCGCTCTCCCTGGCTTAGCCGGACGTCTGGATCGGCTCGGCGGACTCGGGCTTTTTCTCAGCCGCGTCATCATCGGTTATCTGTGGTTCACCCAGTTGTCGTGGAAGCTGCCCCCTTCCTTCGGCTGTCCGGCCGATTTTGCCGTTTCCACCAGTTTGACAGCGCGCACCGCCGGTCTCTGTGACTGGACGGGCCTCATGGCCTTTGCCTCAAAGGTCCCGCTGCACAAGGCGTTCGTCGCCAACGTCATCATTCCCAACATCAGTGTGCTGGGGTGGGGCATCTTCCTGATGGAAGTCTTCCTGGCCGTCTCCCTCGTGTTTGGCCTCTTCTCGCGCCTGGGCGGCCTGGTCGGTTTCATCCAGGCCGTCAACCTGTACATCGGCCTGACCGCGCTGCCCTTCGAGTGGTACTGGACCTACGGCATGTTATACACCCTGCACATCGTCTTCTTCTTCCTGCCGCCGGGGCGCATCTGGGGCGTGGACAGCCTGCTCATCCCGCGCTTCCAGGCCGCGGCCGGCCGCGGCAACCGCCTGGCGCAGATCGGTCTGCTTTTCGTGTAGCGTGTGAATGGGGTAAATGAAGTAAATGAAGCCCCGTGAATGAATTCACGGTCTGATACACCGAAACCTGCTAAAGCAGGTTGGTGATGGGTGTGATGGCTGAATTCGTGTAATTCGTGGCAAGCGCAGTGGCAGGCACAGGACATCGCCGCCCCGTGAATGAATTCACGGTCTGATACCACCGAAACCTGAAGCAGGTTGGTGATGGGTGATGGCTGAATTCGTGTAATTCGTGGCAGGCACAGGATATCGCCGCCCCGTGAATGAATTCACGGTCTGATACACCGAAACCTGCTGAAGCAGGTTGGTGATGGGTGTGATGGCTGAATTCGTGTAATTCGTGGCAGGCACAGGACATCGCCGCCCCGTGAATGAATTCACGGTCTGATACACCGAAACCTGCTGAAGCAGGTTGGTGATGGGTGTGATGGCTGAATTCGTAAGACTTGCGCAGAGCGAATTCACAACCCCAACCACCACGGCCTGACAAAACGGGTTCCCACCAGCGCAACCCGCTTGAGCGGGTTTCACGTATCAGACACCGAATTCATTCGGTGGGCTTCGTGCGCGACGAGCCCGCCGCGGCGCGCATGAACGAATTCACGGGCCAACCCACTACATCGCCTCCGGCCGCAGCCTGCGCCGGCGCCTGCCGCAAAAGTAATCCCTTTGATCCGGACAACATCTGGCGCGGCCAGGCCAATCAAAACAGCTAGTGCAATGATGTCTACCTGCCCGGGCACTATCAATGGTGGCCGGGCGGGACAAGCGGCGCAAGCGGCAACGTCGGCGACCAAAACTGCGAAGAAGCCAACAACTGCAGCGGCAACAATTTCGACTGTAAAGACACTTGTTGCGGTCCCCTGTGGCCCGCGCCAACGCCGGTCACTTTATCTGCATCTCCACTTTGCACCAACACCAACAGCACCTGGAGCTGGACAGGACAAGCCGGAACCTATGATGTCTCTCGCCAGAACTCGGCCGGCGCCACGGCCTGGAACTGGACAAGCTCTATCTCCGGCAACTCGTTTACCTCGACCTTTACCTCAGGCTACGCAACCGGCAATTACGGCATCCGCGTTTCCTGGAAAATGGCCGAGCCGATCTGGTCTTCCTGGCTCAACATCGGCCGCGACGTCACCGCTCCCTCGACGCCCGGCGGGCTTAACTTAGTCTGCAACGCCAACGGCTCAGCCGGCTCGTACAACGAATCAACTCTGTACCTACATTATGGAACTGCCGGTTTTTTGCATCCGCGGCGCCTTATGGTAAGGTTCAGTCCATCGCAAATCATCGTTGCGGCTGCACAACCACGATTGGCAGGAGGCGCCACAGAACTGCATGGAGCTTTTAGCGTATCTTCTCAATTTGTAGGGGCGCACCCCGGGTGATCGAGAAGATACGAAAGAGACACCGGGCAAAAGACATAAGTTTTAACGCAAGGGCGCAAGGACGTAGAGACGCAAAGGCTTTTTCTGATCTTTCTTTGCGCCCTTCGAGTCCTTGCGACTTTGCGTTGAATAACGATCTTAGGAATGAGAATTTTTTAACTGTCCAATTCCGAGCAAATTCTGAGCATACAGACAGCACCAAAGCGGACACTTATTTAATTCTCATTCCTTAGCACCTGTGTCTGACCAGTGCAGATCATGCCCCTACCCCGGATTATTGAGAAAATACCCGAAATTCACCCCGTGCAGCAGGTTCACGGCGCCTTGTACGTAGACAACGACGTCAAGATACGCCTGAAGCTCGAACTGACCGCCCGCTGAGCAGGACTTGTGATCGTGACAACCACAACCAACTTTGGTAAATATCAGACTATCGAACACCTGGGCAGCGGCGGCCAGGCCGAAGTCTACCTGGCGCTTGAGCCACGCCTGCAGCGACGGGTCGCGATCAAGGTGCTCCTGGCGCACCTGGCCCACGATCCAGAGGCGAGTGCGCGCTTTGCCCGGGAAGCGCGCCTGGTTGCCTCCCTGCGCCACCCCGCCATCGTGCAGTTGTTCGATTTCGACACGCAGGACGATCAGTTCTACATGGTGATGGAGTATCTGGAGGGCGGCTCACTCAAAGAGCGTCTGGCCCAGCGCGGCGTGCCCTGTGCGCCAGCCGAGGCTGTGACCCTGCTGCGCCCTGTGGCCGCGGCGCTCGATTACGCCCACGCGCAGGGGGCTGTCCATCGTGACATCAAGCCCGGCAACATCCTCTTCACACGTGACGGGCAGGCCGTGATCAGCGATTTTGGTGTCGCCAAAATCTTGGGTGACAACGCCCAGTTGAGTATGGCCGGCAGCGTTGTCGGCACGCCCGCCTACATGTCGCCCGAACAGGCCGGCGGCGGCCCCGTGACCCCAGCCGCCGACCTCTACGCCCTGGGCATCGTGCTCTACCAGATGCTCACCGGCCAGGTGCCCTTCAGCGGTGATTCCTTGAGCGGGGTGCTCATGCAGCACTTGCAGACCCCGCCGCCCGCGCCGCGCACCCTCAACCCGAGTCTCAGGCCGGCTGTCGAAGCCGTTCTCCTGCAAGCCCTGGCCAAAGCGCCGGCTGCCCGCTTTGCCTCCGCCAGCGCTCTGCTCGCCGCCCTCGAAGCGGCGCAGGCTGAAGAAACAGCGCCGGCCACCGAAGCCGACTTCCAGGAAAGCGCCACCCTGGCCGAACCGCCGCCGTCCGGTCCGGAGAGCAACCGGCCTGCCGCTCAGCTACCCGGTGCAGCGCTGGCGCGGCCCGAACCTGCCGCCGTCGCTCCCGTTCAGATCGCGGCCGCGCCCCCGCCGCCCGCCAAACCAGCGGATGTGGCCGGTCGCCTGGTCAAAGCCGCGGATTGGGTGGCGCCCTTGGTGGGACGTGACATCATCTCCTACGACCCGGCGCACGACCGCCGTCAGCGCCTGGCCTCACTCCTGGTGGCGATTAGTGTGCTGTTTGCTGCGCTGCAATTTGTGGTCGAATTCTTCAACTTCTTCACCCGACCCCTGGCGCCGCTGTTAGCCGTCTGGCCTTACCTGGTGGCTCCGCTGGTCATTGCCGCCGGCCTGCTGATGTTTCTCGCGGCCCGCCGCGCGCCCACGCCGGCCCTGCGCCGCCGTGCGGCCATCGGCCTGGCCGTCATCACCACCCTGGGCCTGGCCTACGGCGCGTGGACGCTCGTGGATCGCTTGCAGCCGCCGTCCCGCTTCATCATCGCCATCGCGCCGTTCGACGGCAGCCAATCGAGCCGCCAGATTGACTTTGCCCGCCGCATCGAGCATGCGCTGGCGACCGACCTGGCCGCCGCGGCCGCCGATGTGCAGATCGTGCGCCTGCGCGAGGTTGTGCCTGATGCCGCCACCGCGTTGGCGCGTGCGCGTGACAAGAAGGCCGCCCTGCTCATTTGGGGCTGGTATGACGACGCCGGGGTCAGCCCACAGGTGGAGATCGCCGATGTGCCGCTGTTTCAGCACACGACGGTGGCACTGACGCCGCTCCTCGCTGCGGCCGCCGGCGCCAACCGTCAGGCTGTGGTCGCCGCGCCCACCGTGCGCGATGTGACACGCTTCGTGCATGCGCCGGCCACCATTCCGGCCATTGATCTGTTCGTCAAGGATGGCCCGCAGCAAATGGCCTACGTCTCCACCGCGCTGCTCGGCTATGTCTTCTACGCCCAGGGCGACCTGCCCCAGGCGCTGGTCTTTTTTGACAAAGCCCTGGCCAACGCGCAGGCCAGCGCTGACTTTCTGGTGGGCCGCGAAACGATCCATTTTCAGCGCGCGGCCATTCATTACCGCACCCGGCAGGTGGACGCCGCCGTGAGCGATCTGGAGCAGGCGCTGGCCCTGCAGCCCGACTTCTACGAGGCGCACGTCAACCTGGCCCTGGCCTACAGCGAACAATGCACACCAGCCTGGCAGATCGAGCCGGCCCTGGCGCAGGCGGCCGCGGCCGCGCGCCTGCGCCCCGCGGACGCGTCCAGCCAGCGGCTGCTGGCCGAGTTGACCTTCCAGGCCGGCGATGCCGCGGCCGCCCTGCCCATTGCCCAAAAAGCGGTGGCCTTGCAGCCCGACAGCGCGCAAGCGCAGGCGCTGCTGGCGACGATTGCCGGGAGCGCGGGCCAGCCTGATGTGGCGGCCGCCGCGCGGCGTCAGGCCTTGCAACTGCGCCAGGCAAGCGTAACCACCGCCGCCGACCCGATCGCCGCCCAGGTGGCGCTGGGTGATGCCTACCTGGCCGCGGGCGATAACGCCGCCGCGCTGGCGACCTTCCAGGCGGCTGCAAAACAGGCGCCCACGAATCCCAACGTGCTGCACGGCCTGGGCAATGCCTACTACGCCGGCGGGCAAACGGAGCAGACCCTGGCCGCGTACCAGGCCTGGGCAAAGGCCGCGCCGGACGATCCTGACCCGCGCCTGCTTGTGGGCATTCTCTACAGCCAACAGCAGAAATTCCAGGACGCGTTGACCGAGATGCAGGCAGCCAGCCGCCTGACCCCGTGCCAGGAGGCCGCGCATCTGCTGATGGGGCAGGTCTACTACCAGCAGCAGGATTTGGCGCAGGCCGCAACCGCCTATCAAGCGGCGCTGGCGATCAACCCACGGCGCGCTGACGCCTGGTATGTCCTCGGCGCGCTGCGCTGGCAACTGGGCGACCTGCCCGCGGCGCAGACCGCTTTGCAAGAGGCCACGCGTCGCGACCCAACCCTGGCCGCGGCCTTTTTCACCCTCGGCCGCGTCTACTTCGACCAGGGCGCGTTCGCCGACGCCGCGATCAGCTATCGCCAGGCGCTGACCCTGGAACCTGACGCTCTGACCAACTACCTGGCCCTGGCGCACGCGTACGAGCGCCTGCAGCAGTGGGGTGACGCGGCCGCCACCTATGCCGCGGCCCTGGCGCGGCAGGAGGACGCCAGCACGCATCTCTACCTGGGGCTGGTGCGTGTGCAGCAGGGACAGTTGGACGCGGCCGTGGCCGAAATCAAGCAGGCGCTGGCGCTCAATCCACATGATGCCCTGGCGCACGCCAGCCTGGGCGATGTCTACCTGCAGCAAGGCCAGCTCGACGCGGCCGCGGACGCCTACCGGCAGGCCATCGGCGAGGACGATCAGGCTGCGAACAATCCGTCCACGCACGCCGCGTTGGCCTTTGTCGAATATAAGCGCTGCCAGGTCACGAGCGCGGTGCAGGCGGCCGAGGACGCCGCGCGCCTGGCGCCCACGGTCAGCTTCTACCAAGGCGTGCTGGCCTCCTACTACGAAGCGCAGGGCCGGCAGCAGCCCGCGTCTGACCTCTACGCCGGTTTACAGGCCGCGCCCGCCACCGACGCCTACGCGCATCTGGTGGCCGGCGACTACGCCTGGCGCACCGGACTGACTGAGACCGCCGTCTCGGAACTGCAAGCGGTGGTCGCCATCTCGAACGCAACGCCTTTGTTTCAATCTCTGGCCCATGCCGGCCTGGCGCAGATCGCCGCGGCGAACGGCCAGCCGGCCGCGGCCATCGACGCGCTCAGCGCCAGCCTGACCGCGTGGCCGGGAAATGCCGATGCCCAGGCCCGCCGCGGCGACCTGGCCCCCTGACGGCCGGCGACGCGGCCGCAGCCGCAACTGCCTATCAACAGGCCCTGGCCCTGCTGGCCGATTACCGTCAACAACTCGGCAGCGACAGCGCCGCCCTGCTGGAAGTGACCATCCTCGCGCGCCTGGGCCTGGCGACGCGTCAACCCGATGCGGCCGCGTCCTGGTTTGCCCAGGCGCAGGCCGCGGCGCTGGCGCTGGTCGAACCAGCGCCGCAATGGCCGCGCGGCCAGTTGGTGTTGGGCTACGCAGCCCTGGCCGCCGGCGACGTCGCGCAGGCTGAACGCGCCTTCACGGCCAGCCGCGGCTGTGACGCGTCGCTGCAAGCGGCCATTGCCAGGCTGAGCACGGAACTGAACGCATGGCGCCAGTGATCGTTCAGGGCCATCTACACTGCCGCCGAATGAATTCGGGGCGCAGGGGCGTTCCGCCGCCAGGTCGGCCTGCGCCGACCGATCTCTGCCGCCGAATGAATTCGGGGCGCAGGGGCGTTCCGCCGCCAGGTCGGCCTGCGCCGACCGATCTCTGCCGCCGAATGAATTCGGGGCGAAGGGGCGTTCCGCCGCCAGGTCGGCCTGCGCCGACCGATCTCTGCCGCCGAATGAATTCGGGGCGCAGGGGCGTTCCGCCGCCAGGTCGGCCTGCGCCGACCGATCTCTGCCGCCGAATGAATTCGGGGCGCAGGGGCGTTCCGCCGCCAGGTCGGCCTGCGCCGACCGATCTCTGCCGCCTTGCCGCCGAATGAATTCGGGGCGCAGGGGCGTTCTGCCGCCAGGTCGGCCTGCGCCGACCGATCTCTGCCGCCGAATGAATTCGGGGCGCAGGGCGTTCTGCCGCCAGGTCGGCCTGCGCCGACCGATCTCTGCCGCCGAATGAATTCGGGGCGCGGCGTTCTGCCGCCAGGTCGGCCTGCGCCGACCGATCTCTGCCGCCGAATGAATTCGGGGCGCAGGGCGTTCCGCCGCCAGGTCGGCCTGCGCCGACCGATCTCTGCCGCCGAATGAATTCGGGGCGCAACCTCCCCGGGGCGTTCCGCGCCAGGTCGGCCTGCGCCGACCGATCTCTGCCGCCGAATGAATTCGGGGCGCAGGGGCGTTCTGCCGCCAGGTCGGCCTGCGCCGACCGATCTCGCCGCCGAATGAATTCCGGGCGCAGGGGCGTTCCGCCGCTAGGTGGGCCTGCGCTGACCGATCTCTGCCGCCGAATGAATTCGAGCGCAGGGGCGTTCCGCCGCCAGGTCGGCCTGCGCCGACCGATCTCTGCCGCCGAATGAATTCGGGGCGCAGGGGCGTTCTGCCGCCAGGTCGGCCTGCGCCGACCGATCTCGCCGCCGAATGAATTCGGGGCGCAGGGGCGTTCTGCCGCCAGGTCGGCCTGCGCCGACTGATCTCTGCCGCCGAATGAATTCGGGGCGCAGGGGCGTTCCGCCAGGTCGGCCTGCGCCGACCGATCTCTGCCGCCGAACGAATTCGGGGCGCAGGGGCGTTCCGCCGCCAGGTCGGCCTGCGCGACCGATCTCTGCCGCCGAATGAATTCGGAGCGCAGGGGCGTTCTGCCGCCAGGTCGGCCTGCGCCGACCGATCTCCGCCGCCGAATGAATTCGGGGCGCAGGGGGCGTTCCGCCGCCAGGTTTTTTTCGGCCTGCGCCGACTGGCATTGCGTCCACGGAGGTGGAC